>NZ_JBDFMI010000002.1:0-69142 GCF_047238185.1 Bacillus kalamii
TTACACATTGGATAAGATCCCTTTCGCACCTGTATTAATTGGGGGAAGCCCATGTAAGGGTTTTTCAAACGCAAATAGAAAGAATCGTTTTTTAGATAATCCTAATAATTTATTAGTTCGTAAATATATTGAAGCTGTTAAACATGTTCAACCTTTTGTCTTTGTCCTTGAAAATGTTCCCCAGATCTTAACTGCAGGAGAAGGACAGTTTTTTAACGAAATAAAGAATGAGTTATCCGATTACCGCATATGCAAACATATAGTATCGTCTGCAGATTACGGAGATCCTCAAGATAGAAAAAGGGCGATAATCATTGGTAGTCGTTTAGGGCCATCTATTAAGCTACCAGAGCCGTCATATGCTAATACAAAATATAAAACAGTAAGGGAAGCCTGGAAGGGCTTAAAATCAATTCTGGCTAATCAAAAGGATATATCTAAACCAAAAGCGATTACACTGGAACGTATAAAGTCTGTACCGATGGGAGGTAATATTATGAATATCCCTGAAAATATTCGACCAAAAGGTGTACATTCGGATATGTATAAACGCTTAGATTGGGATAAACCTTCCGTTACTATTGTGAACCCCAGAAAAGCTATGTTGTTACATCCCGAAGAAGATCGCATTATTTCTATAAGAGAAGCTTGCCGTTTGTTTAGTTTACCGGACACATTTATCTTTAAAGGCCCTTTAAACAAGATGCAAGAGTCCATTGCCAATTCTGTACCTGTCAAATTGGGCCAGATGATAGCCAATACAGTGAAAAAAGCAATTGTACATTATAACAGCAAATTAATCAGCATTTAACCAAAAATGAAATAAGGAAATAACCAGTTTTGAAAAAATCCAATTCAAAACTGGTTATTCTTTCTGAAAATTGTTTTTTATTTAACGTTTTTTTGTTTTTTAAAAATAAACTATATGGTATAATTATCCTACTAAGGAATAATCAGAGTGACTACTATCTATAATAAAGGAGAAAAAAAACACTCTAAAAATACTAATTTATGAAAGGTTGTAGAACATATGTCACAAAATGGTTTTATAGAAGAAGGAAAATTTATCTACGTGTATAAATCTATCAGTCCTAATAGGGAGGTTTCTGTTGAAATTAGAAAAATTAAAAATCATTCTACCCCCTATGTTATGGCAGTTGTTTCAAATCCGATTGTAACTGCTCATTTGTATCCAAAAGAAACTTTTGAAGAAATAATTTATCCGTTATTGCAGGATCTTAATTTAACAATTGAAGAGGTTACTATCCTACATTATTTCAATAGTAAACAGAATTTAAATAGAATAAATATTTGGGAATTTAAATCTTATCTTGGAACCTATACAGATGATGAATTGCAAGAAATTCAACCGGAAAAAGTCTGCCAAGATATAATTGAATTTCATGAAAAAGTTACAAATCGCATAATTGATGGGATTAATCAGTAATAGAAGGGGTGAAACCCATGAAATCTGCCATAGGTATGAATGTACCTAAGCGAATCGAAGTTTTGACTAAAGACAGATTAACAATTGTTAATGAACCTTACTACTTTAAGATACAGTGTGCTATAGGAGATGAAGAAATAAAATCTAAATCTGCTCATGTAGCATTTGATCGTCTCAAAGAGTGGGCTGAAACCGAAGGCGCACATATAACCTTAATAAAAGATCGCTATGTAGAACAATGTGTTGATACTGGATATATATTAATAGAAATTAGTGATCCAGTTGCATTGGTGCTGGGGGTTTTGATTGAGCAAAATAATCCTATAATTAATCATTAAAAAAGCGAAATGGAGAAAGTGCATTTAGAAAGGGGATTTACAATGGAAGTCAACTCAGCAAAGATAAATAAGGAAATTCAAATAGCGAAAAAGTTAGAGGATTTAAAATCCTTAATAGACATTTCCGTTGCGGATCGAAAATTTTTATCAAAAATAAATTCTGCCATTCCTTCAATTGAGAGTATTTTAAATACTGTTAAAGCTGAACTGCAGGAATGGAATCATGAATGATAGTCAAATTAGAGCGAATTTGAACCGTTTTTTCCGAGATGTTATTGGTTGTAGTAAGGTGCTAAATAATGTAGGAGCAATGGATATGGTTGCTATTACAGGGCCAATCTATTGCATTGTTCAAATCACTAAAACCATCAATCAGCAAATTATTGATAAAGCGATCCAACACCAACAAAAAGGACAATACGTGTTTATTGCAGTGAATTCCAAAAATGAAATTCCAGATAAATATTTTTCTAATTTAAAAAAACATGGAATTGGCTTGTTATTACTGGTTGAAGGTGAGGTTAATTTATATCTTCCAGCCAAATATAATCCAGCAAAGGGAAATAATGATTTATTGGAACTAATGAGGTTTTCTTAATAAAAATAGGTGGTGAAAAGATTGTGTATATAGTAAATCCTCATTTCCGCAAAGAATTCTTTAGTATGTATCAAAAACAAAAGAAAGCCTATTGGATGTATACTTTAGGCTTAATTTTAGTTAGTGCATTTTTAATTACAAATCAATTTTTTTATTCATTCACTACTGCTGGATATATTATTAATTATAGTTTTTCTTTTATGGGTTTTATGGCCGTATTGCTCTTTATAGAATTTCTATGGAGTTTATACGGGATTAAAGAAAATAGAAATAGAAAGCAAATATGATGGATTTTAAATTGAACGGAGGTTTATTTGAATGCATTTGATTCAAATAATAATGTTTATTTGGATTGCTGCTTTTATTCTTGTGTTGTTACTTTCAATGGCTATAAAGAAATGGAATTTGGATATTGAAAAAAATATTATCGGGAAGATCCTGGCTAGTATTATTATTGTAATTGCTTATATTTTTTTCATAATACCATTAACCATTATGAGTTTTGTCGGTGTAATAGGCATGTTTATATTTCTAATAGTTTTATGTGGATTTACAATCATTGCGTTGATATATGCAAAGTCTTATCTTGCTACTTACATAATAGTAATTGCATTTTCAATTTGCTTGGCCTATTTTGCACCAAAGGCATACAATGTTATTTTTTTTATGGCTGTATTATGGTTAAATAATCCTTTTACGAGAAATTTATGCAATAGATTGAAGAATATATTAGATAAATTTAATTATAGGATAATAACTTATATAATTTTGTTAATCATATATATAACAAAGAATTGTTTGCTATATTCTTATGATGATTTAGAAAGTATGACGATTCCTATAATTGGATTTAATCTATCGTTAAACAATTTAGTTACGGTATCAAATGAAGCTTTACTTACATTTGTCATAATAGATACAATCGTTACTAATTCCGAAAAACTCAAAAAAGTTTTACGTCTAAATAATTAAAAAAGACGCTTGTATAGCGTCTTTTTTGTTTTTAAAATTAACAAATTTTTGTTTTTTATTATATTATTTTAATGAAAAATACTGGTAAATATGGTATAATTAATGAGTAGATAAGATTTCTTGGGGGGTTGCTCACTTCTTCATCCTATTCAGGAGGGAGGTGAGAATATGACAGTGTACGAAGCTATTAGTTTGATGATTCTTTTCGCAACGCTTATCGTGCTAATTCTGTCATTTAACCAAAAAAAATAGGCCCCCCAATTGATTAGCAACCGATAGGGAGTCTATTTTTCCTGTCTAAGAGCAACCTCTATTTTAGAAGTCGAACTCTACAAAAGGCTATGGGTGTGCAACCACCTATAGTCTTTTTATTATATGTTGTTGGTACTGTTATTATACCACAAATTGCCTTTTTTTGCTCGTTTTCTTTATCTTTGATAGAAAAAGTGAAGTCCTCTATTCTCTAGAGAAATAAAGGACTATTCTTTCCCCATTCCATATCTAGTATAGGAAAAATTTGTACTCTTGTCTAATACCATGATCATTAAAAACAAGAATGAAAGGCAAGGAAACCATTTTTCAAATGGTTTTTAATTAGGATTTCTTGGTCTAGATTATGCCCCTCTGTTCACCATTCATTGTAGTTCCTCATTCAGTCGTGCAAGGCGCAAAAAATTTTTCATATGATTTATATCAGTTCTCATTCTCCTTTGCCCTATTCAATCGCTGCTGGTGTGATTGAACGTATCACACCTATTAGCTCTTTCATAGCTCAAGTCGAATGGATTTCGAGAGTTCTATGTCCTTCTTCGTCACTATGTTCCTCGTATTTCAAGAACTCTAACGAAATTCACTAATAATCTTAGGAAATGAAAATTTTTTTGCTTCTTCCTTGCACTTCCTTTTCTTCGTCACTGTCATTCATGGCGAACAGGTGATAGGCCGTTGGCCATTGGAATCACTAAATCCAAAAAAGGGAGTCGAAATGCATGATAAATATTAATTTATTACAAGGTGAAGAAACTAACGGAGTTACATTAGGAAAATTTGAATCACTTAATTTCATCATTGACCATGAAAAAATTGATTTCATAGGATATGAATTTGAAGTGGAAGAAGAAGTCTATATAGAAGAATTTGGAGATACGCAATGGCTTTTTAGAATGAATATTTATAAAGAAACTAATGAGATAACTGTCTATTGTGCCTACAGCCAGGACTATGACCTTATGGAAGATGCTACAGATTGTTTTGACCTTGAAAAACTTCAAGAAGATATAAAAAAGTGGACAGAGAAACATGAAGTTAGCAATCATGGGGATTTATATGTTGCATACATCGAGGGCCGAGAACAGCATGATATGGATTGTGAGGATGCAATGTCATACGCACAAGGCATAATAGATAAAAAGGAATTAATAATAGATAGTCTATTAAACCTTTCTGGTGAAGTTGCAGTAATGGAATATTGTATTGAAGTGGAATTGGTATCTGGAAAAGAACAAGAGGAATTTAAGGTGAAAATCGAAGAACTGGAAGAGTTTATTAAAGAAAAGAAAATGGAATTAGATAGATTATTATAATCACACTGAAAATAATAGGAGCAATGAGCATTCTCAAATTCCATTGCTCCTTTAACACATATTTAAAATTACATTAGCATCCGGATTTCTCCCTATCGGTCGAAGATCCGGCCACCCCCGGCAAAAAAAGAACATCCCTCTGCAGATAAGCCAGGAAGCCACCGGGCGCATCCGGATTTCTCCCTATCGGTCGAGGATCCGGCCACCCTCGGCAAAAAAAGGAACATCCCTCTGCAGATAAGCCAGGAAGCCACCGGGCGCATCCGGATTTCTCCCTGACGGTCGAGGATCCGGCCACCCCGGCAAAAGAAAAGAACATTCCTCTTCAAATAAGCCAGGAAGCCACCGGGCGCATCCGGATTTCTCCCTATCGGTCGAGGATCCGGCCACCCCGGCAAAAGAAAAGAACATTCCTCTTCAAATAAGCCAGGAAGCCACCGGGCGCATCCGGATTTCTCCCTATCGGTCGAGGATCCGGCCACCCTCGGCAAAAAAAAGGAACATCCCTCTGCAGATAAGCCAGGAAGCCACCGGGCGCATCCGGATTTCTCCCTATCGGTCGAGGATCCGGCCACCCCGGCAAAAGAAAAGAACATTCCTCTTCAAATAAGCCAGGAAGCCACCGGGCGCATCCGGATTTCTCCCTATCGGTCGAGGATCCGGCCACCCCGGCAGAAGAAAAGAACATTCCTCTTCAAATAAGCCAGGAAGCCACCGGGCGCATCCGGATTTCTCCCTATCGGTCGAGGATCCGGCCACCCCAGCAGAAGAAAAGAACATTCCTCTGCAAATAAGCCAGGAAGCCACCGGGCGCATCCGGATTTCTCCCTATCGGTCGAGGATCCGGCCACCCCAGCAGAAGAAAAGAACATTCCTCTGCAATTAAACCAGGAAGCCACCGGGCGCATCCGGATTTCTCCCTGACGGTCGAGGATCCGGCCACCCCCGGCAAAAGAAAAGAACATTCCTCTTCAAATAAGCCAGGAAGCCACCGGGCGCATCCGGATTTCTCCCTATCGGTCGAGGATCCGGCCACCCCCAAAAAAGAAAACAACATCGAATAATTACTACAAATGAGTCTATCAACCTATTAAAAATAATAATTATTTTTTGTATTATACTTACAATTTTAGGTACAATGGATTAGAATGTTGTTATATGATACTAAAATTGGTTTTTTTTAGTAACATCCTACTTTTATAGAAATGGAGAGAAAATATGAAACACATGAAAAAAATATGCACTATATTAACCATTTTGCTGTTATTAGGTAGTACATTTTTATCAACCAATACCTTTGCAAAAAACACAAGTCCTCCCCCGGATTCCTCTCAGGAATCTGCTGGAATAAATTCTGAACGAATTGATAATGAACTTGTTAATAATGAAGGAAATGCTAATAGCAAAGAAAAGAATCAACCTCAAAAAAATAACCAAAACGAACAAGAAACAATTAATAATGCAGCGAATGTAAATGTAAATGAAAATGCTACTATGCCTATCGCAGTCGATCAGGAAGAAGGGCCGCGTGTATCTGTAGAATCAAAAGGCTCACAATTGCATGCAGGTGATGAAATTGTGTTTACGTATCCCAATGGAGACACTCAGGACCGCCCAGATATTTTATCTTTCCCAGATACCAAAAATGACACAGCCTTTAAAGATAACGTCCTATTGTATGTGGATGGCGTGTATCAAAAATGGAACGACTTGGATAACTCACAAGCCAGAGAAATTTCTGCTGTGGGGTATTTCAAAAACAAAGAAGTACGAATTTTATTTTTGCAGCCTTACCATTTTAAAGGAATGACAATTGATTATGATGATTTTAATGATTTTACAGTCAAACGTGGTAATACCCAAATACATGTTACGGAAGGAAAAACAGCTTATTTTTCTGTAAAAACAGATTCCGAAGTAAATTATCAATGGCAAAAATCAGTTGATGGTAATAATTGGACGGACTTAGAGCAACCAAGCTCCAATTCTGATACTTTATCACTTGATTCAGTAAAACTATCTGATAACGGGAGCAAATATCGAGCTGTGGTAACAGATAAAACAACTAATAAAAGCTCAATATCCCCTGAATATGCCTTGACGGTTGCTAGTCCGGCAGATGCTGTAAATGTCAACTTAAATCATGGCATTGGCGAAGAAACAGACTATTTCACGGCTGTAGATACTATACCTTATCAACTATCGGTTGATGCGGAACAACCCAATGACGGTGGAAAATTAACTTATTTTTGGGAATACTCCTATAAAGAGTTAAGTGGGAAAAAAGTTTGGACTAGCTTATATCGTCAGGATGATGGCAGACAAGCCATATACAACATAAATGGCAGTGATATATTCGATGGCTATGTTTACAGATGTACGGTTACGAATGATCTCGGAGATGGTAATGTTACGTCTACTGTATCCGAAATATCAAAGCCAGCGATTGTAGAATATTTAGCAGTCACTCCATCTTTCACAACCCCGGTGAAAGCCGGACAAGAAATAAGCTTTACAGCGCCTTATCGGTCCGATAATAATGAAGGAGCCGTTTTGCTTAATATTTCGGTTAATAAGTATCGTAATTTAATCTCTAAGACAGCAGAAGAAATGGGATTAGATAAAGATAATTATGAGGACGTTTCAAAAATCTTAAAATCATTTATGACTGTAACGATGGATGGGTTAGAATCAGAGTTAAATGATAGTTGGAATACCATAAGCGCAGAGTATCAAGGCGATGAAGATCCCTTCGTTAGTGGGAAAAAAGTGGTCATCACTTTCAAAAAAGCTATGAACATAGATGCGATACAAATAGATTACGATAAAAAAATACCACTTGCTGATTCACTTTCTGTAGAAGGAAACAAAGGTGAAGCGATAACCATAGATCCTTCGGTCAATTATTCAGGTGGAGAGGATGATTACGGCCAGCTCCTTTACCAATGGCAGACATCTACAGATGGAGTAAACTGGACGGATATTGAGGGAGCTACATCGGCAACATACGCAATTTCTTCATTGGCCAATACAGACAATAATAAAAAATTTCGGGCGCATGTTACAAATCTATATAGCAAAACAAATAAAGCGAGTGCTTATAGCAATCCTGTCACTTTAAAGGTAATTGGCGGATCGCAAGAGGCTGAACCAGAACCGACACCAACACCAAAGCCGGAACCGACACCAACACCAACACCAGAACCGACGCCAACACCAACACCAGAACCGACACCAACACCGAAGCCGGAACCGACACCAACACCAAAGCCGGAACCGACACCAACACCAACACCAGAACCGACACCAGGACCGAAACCTGTTTTACCCGAAATTCCGGATTTAGAGAATAATTGGGCTAAAGATGAAATTGAAAAATTGATAGACGGAGGAATGTTGGACAATATTGATATAAAAATTGACTTGAAATTCGGTATGCAAAGAGGACTTTTCGTAGAATTATTGAGTCGATTAAGTAAAGATAATAAACAAAACTACACCAATCCGTTTACGGATATTTCAAAAAAAGATTATTACTATGATGCAATATCGTGGGCGTACTCCAAAAAATTACTACAAGGAACATCGGCCACAACCTTTACGGCAAATCGGGTTATACAACGTCAAGAAATGGCTTATATTTTGGAAAAATTCATGAAATACGAACATAAAGCGTTTCCACAAGTATCTTATACTCCATTTACAGATATGAGTGGTATTGCAAAATGGTCCCAACCATCCATTGTACAATTAGCAAAATGGGGCGTTTTAAAAGGAGATAACGGTAATAAGTTTAATCCATATAGAGCAGCCACAAACGCAGAAGGATTGGCCATTTTTGCAAGATTATTTAGCCTTCAATAGAAATGATAGTGGAAAGAAAGTGAAGTATGCTTTCTTTCTTCTTATTTTTATCAGAAAATTGTATAATTTATAATTAGATACAAAATATTTCCTGTTTTTATACTAATTATTCTTAAATGGAGAAGATTCTATGAAAAAAATCCCTCGAACTGTCAGGGTAAGATCTTGTATTTTAAAAACGTACTATTATCTACGGGCCTTACATAAAATTCATTCAAATGAAGAAGAAGCTGCCGTATTTGAACGAATTACAAGAGAAGGAATTGAACAAGTACAGCAACTAAGTAAGGATAAAAAACGGATTTTACTAGGGAATTATCGTGGTGAACGATTTGCGATTGGAGGAACGGTCCACTCAGATACAATGGCTACTTTTAAACAATTAGGATATGATCATAATTGGAGTATGCAAGAGACAATAGAAGTTTTAATATATTTCTCTGCCTTGTCTAAATTAGATCAACAAGAGCAAGCTTTTTTTTCATTGCAATCCATGAATATTGAAATTCTTTAATTCTTTTCAAAATCGTCTATTAAGGCGATTTTTTTCTTTCTAAAACCTTTTCTTTTTGGTTGCCTTACAGGTCTGCTTGCAAGCACATAAAGGATGCCAAGAGCGCATCCTTTTGTCATTGCAGCATCTCACTGCCCTCTAAAAAGCAAGCGATCAAGAATCTTTAACCAGGGCCACCGGAAGCCCACCGGAGATCCCTGGAAAGCTTCTATGTTCCATTGCCTTTCTTAACGAGTGCCTGACTACAAAACCCTTTAAAACCCTCCACACCAAGAGCATTTTCCCATTCGATACCGAACTGTACCACTGCGCAACATCCCTAACCTTTAAAGCCGGACAGATTCCTAGCCTACGGCCTATCCGTCTTTAAAGCTAAGGGCTGGAAGAACCTTGCAAGTGCCTATTTTTTATTCGTGTGCTGCTAGTCCGTCCTTTAAAGGATGCCAAGAAGAATCGGCATCCTTTGGCCAGACAGCATCACTACACCCTAAAGGGCCATAAAAAAGGTACTCCGTATTCCTCCACTAACGTTCCGTCACACTTGCAAGAACCTTCATGCTTATGGTCCTGTCGGTTTATCGAAAGGGAAAAATTCAGCCTTTCAGTCTTTCTCTTATTCGGTATCGAATAGGAAACAAAAATCAAAACATAAAGAACAAAAAAACCAAATTCAAAAAATAGGGAGCGATTTATATGAATAAGATTTTGATTTATAACTTGGAATCTACAGTGTTTGTATTAGTTGAAACACCTTTATCAAAAGCATTAATTTTAAAAAAAACCATTGAATTTAAAGAAAATGGAGGTGGAGAAGAATACGAATTAATCGAATTCATTAGAAAAGAAACAGGCGCATATATAAAGCAGATTCCTTTTGAATGTGTAGATTATGAATTGCCTGATGATGATATAGACTATGAAGCAGATAGCCAATGAAAGATGAAGTACCCAAAGAATATGTACTTTAATTATAACTACAGCCGGGAAAATATCCCTGGCTTCGCTAAAAATTAAGGAGGAAATATCTTGTATTCATATCAAAGAGTAAATTTAGATTGGTCCAGACGTATAAAAAAGAAAGAGCCTATAGAAACGATGACTCAAATAGATGCAACCTATGAAATTCACACTGATGAAAATGAGGTTTTTACAGGCGTATTTAAAGGGAAGCATTTTGATGATCCCCATGAAGTATATTTTGTTTGGATAGATAATTCTTTTAAAAAGCTTAGACGTTTAACGAAAGACGATGTAATAATGTGCAAAAAAATATAGTGAATGGATTAGAAAATATCATAAATAAAGGAGAAATAAAAATGGCATATAAATGGGAGAAAGAAAGTTTGGAAAAATACGGTGAAAAAGAAACTGCTCGATTAATCCAAGACCAAAAAAAGTATGAAAGCATAAAGGCAGACAATTCATGCGAACATTGTGGAAAAGGGAATCAAGGAGCAATAATAGAAACAAAAGAGGGTAAACCATTTTTAATGCGCTATGGTATGTGGTCAAATAAACGCTGTAATTATTGCCATAAAATCACAAACTAATAAATGATTACGAGAGGAAAGGAACAATTCTTTTCCTCTTATTGTTTTAATTTAAAACTACTATTTGTTGTTTTATAACACAATATTTGGTATAATAAGGATATATCTTAATTATGGAAGGTGTTCAATATGCTAAAATTAACATTGCAAAAAGTTGTTACATGTTTAGAAGAAATGCCTAACAATATGATGGCTGTCTCCACTCATAAGTATAAAGAACTTCCTAAAATACTTGAAAAAAGAACTGAGATATTAGTCGATTATCCATATGGAATGATGAAATATCGAATTCAGGTTTTATCAAAATTAGGATTCACTCTACAAGAAACTATCTGGCTAAATACACATGCTCCTTATGGTTTAGTAAGACAAATTTGGGAAAGGAAAAGCGCATAATGGACATAACTATTAGTGACTATACAAAAGATCATACAATAGTTTCTGTGATTCATCGAGGGAGACAATATGGTACAACTTGGGCGAAGGAATATAATGATACTGGCAGCCTTATAAGCCCGACTATTGAACAGGTTAAAGAAGCATTCGAAGAAGATCGGTCCAATTTTGAGCTTTATAGTATTAAAAGGGGATACTAGAAAGAGGGAGGGAAGAGTCTATTCTTCCCTCTTTTGTTTTTTTATAAAACACATTTTTGTTGTTTTTAAAATATAAAAATGATATAATATTAATAGGAATTAAATATTTAAAAAATAGTTAAAGGGGAAGAGATATGACCAAATATTCTATTCTTAGTTATTATAGTAGCCTGCTATCAAACGTTTTAAAGGATTCTACACTTAGCCTTTCTGAAAAGAATGAATTGGCACAGTCATTTATAGAAAACATCGTTGGTTTTCCTCATTTAGATGAAGAAATCACATCTCAGGATGCTAAAAATTTAGTACAAAGTGTCATTGAAGAAACGGGATTTGATTGCAATTTACTTACATTATCTTTTGAGGAAATGGATGAAACAATTATCACATGCTCCATGTGTGGCAAGAACTATGAGGAAGAGGATGTAAATATCATTGATTATGATTTAGATCTATGTATCCACTGTGAAAAAGAGCATCTAAAACAAAATAGTTTATAAAAAGGTTTCCTAAATGAACAAAATGCAGGAATACAATTAAAGGAGAAAATCATATGGGAGAAAATAAAAAAAGAACCGTCCTAAAGAACGATTCTTCTCTTTCATTCGATTCTAAAACGGCAACAATGAACTCCTACATTCATTGTTGACCACACATACGAAAGGTTGTTAATAATATGATAACAAAAGTAATCGAATCTGTCTATGAGCTAGTTGGTCTTAAAGAAGCTGAACACTTGAATCAATGGTCTATAGGTTTAATGGGCTTTGGCATTTTAGTTATAATGGGAGTAGCAGTAATTTTGTCGCTTTGATAAAAAAGATCAACCGGAATAAAAATTCCGGTTGATCTTGATAAAGGAATGAAAAAATTGATAGATTTACATTTTTGGATTCTCTATTTTTGGTGGAGTATTGAACTGCAGCCCCAAACTAATGTTTTTGCTGGCATTATCATTACAATTATATTAGTAAGTATTGCTAGTTTTGTAGTATGTCGATATACAATAAATTTACTTTTTATTTTAAATAAAAAGTAAATTAAAAGAGATTTTATAAGGGAGAGATTTTTTGAAAAATACACATGCTGATAAATTAAAACAATCATTAAAAATCATTCAAAATCAGGGAATCAATCAATAATTATGAACAGTGCCAAAGTAAAAAGTGCAATCAAAAAATTTACAGTTACAGAAAAACATGAAGCTTTCGGAAAATGGTTATTATCTCTTGATGAACAATACTACTATATGGCTAACAATGGGGAAGCTGGTATTTTCTTATTAAGAAAAGATAAGTCTTTCATGGTAGAGTTAAGATTTTGTATTCCTTCTGAAAATGTTCATAATGTAGTCCAATCACCATTAATAATTGAAGTTAGTAATATTGTTTCCTGCCAAAAAGGGAGAGCAAAAAATTTCCTTAATAAATTAAAAAATATAAGCAAGGAAATAGAGGTCCCGGTAGTTTTATTTACACATACTCCTACATTGGTTAAATATTTCAAAAAACGTGGATTCAAAAGTCAAGGCCAATTAGGATCAGATGAAGAGTACCTGATGACATTTATATGATAACAAAAATTTAACAGGTGGTACTTATAAGTCATTTATGAATTATTTTGTTTTCATAGTAGACAAATTATATTCATTACTAAAAGGAGGAATTATAATGTTGTTTTCGTATCTTGAAGAAAGTGATTTTTTTACGAAAAGTAAATATGAGTTTATCGGGCATGATTTTAATTTCAAAGCACTAAGTAATTTAACATCAATAGATTTTGCTGAAAAAATTAAAGATGAAATTGGAACATTTTATATTAAAAAATTTGTGTATACAGACGGGGAAGATCACTTTTTCTTAGATTTTTATGCTGAAAACGGCATTGAAGAAAAACAGTTTTTAGTAATACATGCATACCACAATAAAAAAGATTATTTTTCCATAAATAGAATTGATTATAGAACATTTCGAGATTTAGATTTGGATATTTTTATAAAACATAAGTAACTACACATAACGTTGATTGTGTCTCTAAGAAACTTATGAATTATTATGTTTCATATTTTTAGGAGGAATTAAATTGGGTGAAATTATATTAATTAAAGAGAAACAGGTACATCACAATTATCACAATGAAAAAGTAGCGAAATGGTTATTAGAAAACCATACACCAGAGCAAACTTGTTCCCCTATCACTAATTTTTGTAGCTGTGATACTTATGAAAATATTCATCCTAAAACAGGCAATTCACTTGGACTATATATTATCTTTAATGGTGAAGAAGAACGGTATTATGATTACTCAGATGATGTTATCGCAGAAGATATTATCAAATTTGTTCCTGGTCTAACTGAAGAAGAAAAGGAAGAATTGCATGACATTGAAGCTGTGAGAGTTTACTATTGTCCTTTTTGTTTAGAGTGGGCTACGGATGGTGCAAATATCTAATATACAAAAGATTGATTTTAACCTCACTATACAAAAGAAGGGCATTTTGCTATAGAAAAATAAACGCATATAAATGAAGATAAGAAAGGACTTTTTTAACATGGATGATTTAACTTCTCAAATAATGAAAGGTCATTATTATATTATTCAAATTGAAGGTGACCAATTTTTCAAGAAGTTTAGCAACAATTTAATTCTCGAAAAATGTAATGGAAAAACAAATGCATGTAGGTTCCCACTGGGCCAAAGTGCCCTTAACCATACAATGGCACTTTTACAACAACGAGGATACACACCAATCATTGTGGAGGAACATGAAGCTGACGATATAGGTGAATTCGATGGAATTTAATAAAGACGATTTTTCATTAAAAATTAAGCATTTAAGAAAAGATAAAAAATTATCGCAGGACCAATTAGCTGATATGCTTTCTATGAAGAGAACTAACATTGCTAATTATGAAAGTGCAAGAACGGTTCCTCCAATTAACATCATAATTCAATTAGCTCATATATTTTCTGTATCCGTTGGTTTTATGTTAGGTATTGAGGAACAAGAAAGAATACCATTAAGCAGCATCTGCCTTCACTGTTCCAGCATTCTTTATAATGGTGAGTGTTATTCTTGCCTAAAAGAAAGAAAAAATGAAATGATTACAACTTTTGATATGTTTGATAGTAAAACTTTCCCTATGACTGAGGAACGGAAGTTTATTATTAAAAGTATTATTCAATTTGAGTTAGATGAAATCAATAGCAAATTAGAAATGATCCAAACCAGATAATAAGGGAGTGCCATATGAAAGAGACATTATGCGCGTATTGTGGAAAATGGTTCCCGGCATCTACAATGACACCATTATACGAAAAAAGGAAAACAGAAATACTTTTCTATTGTGAAAGATGTTATCCAGAAGTAAGAGGGAATATAAGCAGCATGGCATCTAGTCAACTTTATTCTTTCGGGAAAAAAGGATCTATAACTGAACAATAATTGAGCGATCAAAAAGATCGCTTTATAACATCAATTTGTTTTAATTAAAAACATAATTATGTTGTTTTTAAAACAAATTAATGTTATAATTATTATAGAAATAAAGCAAAAGATTGGAGAGGATAGCATGGATTTTTATTCTTCATTAGAAGAAGTACCCGTTTTTGAAGAAGAAAAAATGATGAAGTTCATTCAAAAGGATGCCTTATTGCAAAAAGGGTATAGAGATATGCTTAATATGGGACGAGAAAAAGAAGCTGCAATGGAGATCGTATTTAATTCTTTTGTTATAGAAGATGATTCAATGATTCAAGCTTATTTAAGTCTGTAAAGATTTTTGTACTTTTGTTTTATTTTAAAACAATAAAATGTTTTAGGAGGAAGTTAAATGGGGAGAACGGCTAATATTATCAAGATCCTTGAAGAATTAAGCAAGTCTGATATTCTTACAAAAGCAATGCTATCTGAAAAGATAGGAATTACACCAAGAATGGTTCAATATTATGTCAGGGAATTAATAGAAATTGGAATTCCAATTTCTAGTGATTCCGGAAGAAATGTAGGTGGGTATAAGTTAGATCGAAAAGGCTTTATAAAGTTTTTTCATCTTGATTAAAAAAACTAAGGAAACTCCTTAGTTTTTTTCTTCTATTATATTTATATTTGATTTAATTTTATATATTGTATTTCTACTAACGCCTGTCTTTCTGTGTACGTCCATTACTGATACTTTGCTTTTAAGATCGGAAACAATTGTGTCATATATCAATTTGTCTTTCCCTGTTGCTGAAGGACAATATTTAGTTTTTCTTCCTGTATACTTTCCCTCTATTTGTTTAGCAAGTTCAATTCCTTCTCGTTGTGCCTGTTTAATATTATCTCTTTCAGTTTCAACCATCCAGGACATAACCTGTAAAAATATTTCGCTTACTAATGAACCAATTCCTTTCATTCCTCGATATTGAGCTGTATTCAAAGCTGGCATGTCTAATACTACAATGTCTATTTCAGCATCTACTAAGCTTTTCCACTCTTTTATGATTTCCTCTTTATTTCTACCAAAACGGCTTAATGAATGCACAACCAAAATATCTCCGAATCTTAACTTCTTTTTCAATTCAAGGTATTTTGTTCGCTCATAAAAATTTTTACCACTTTGCTTTTCAGTGATAATTTTTTCACAACCGTAATTTTCTAGCTCTTTAATCTGTCTTGCCAAATTTTGATCTTTACTACTAACTCTTGCATAACCTATCTTCATATTTCCACCTTCAATAAATTTAAATAAGCTGCAGCTTATTTCGTTCTTAACCACAAAAAAACAGAAAAATTTTCCCAGAAACTATCAAAAAGTGATTATAATTAATGAACAAGTCAAAATGAACATTTCTTATATTTAAAACAATACTGCTCAAACCCTCTAAAATCAATGGTTTATTTATGAGTAAATCATTTTGTTATTTTTGTTCATTTAGAGTCTACCCAAATTGAACAAATCCATATATAAAAAATCCATTATTAGATAATGAATTTTTTATATATGAAATTTTCTTATAGCATCTGCCCGCGTTTTTGAACATTCCTAAAATCAACATGTTTCATATTTAATAAAGGTTAGGTATCTTTACATCTTTCAATTGCACCACTTTACCTTGTACATCTGTTTTTAATTGATATTTACCGACAATCTTTTCTTTTGTTTTAAATCCATGTATAAATAGGAAGGCATAGGCATCTATAAAACTAACAAATGACTCTGAATCCTTTACGATAATTGACCCCACTTCACACCCAACTTCACCATGTTCGTAATAAAAAGGCGAAAGTTTATTAGACACAACTACAAGTGGTTCATTCATTGGTGCATCACTGAAGGGAATACCTCTATTAACCTTGGGGAATTCCTCGTAAAAATACTTGCTTGTTCCAAAGGACATCATAGGAAGATCGGAGTCTAAACCCTGTTTAATTTTCTCAATTACTTCAAGTTCTTGTTTACTTAGCCCCCAATTAATTTCCATAAAATCACCTTACCTTTATGTTTTTTCATATATATATTAATTGGTAAATATTAAGCTGCTGCATATTAAATACTTTTGCTTGCTTTAACGATTTTTGAACCTGCCCATACTAAAACTAGAATACCGAGGATAGGCATGAATACAGTCATTAATCCCTCGGTGGCAACATTCCCAACGTAATCACTAATAGTCTGATGTGTCATTTTATCACCACCTTGTTTTCTCGATAGAATCTATCTTCTCTAATTGCATCTTCAAAATCTTTAGTATCTGGCAGAGCATTTTTCATAAGAAGCGTATAATCAGGACCACAGCAAGATTCCCTGGCACCGAACCAATCAATTTGCGTTATTTTTATATCGTCAAAGTTATCATCTTTTACAGACATTTCATTTACTATTCCCCATTCATTTTTATCTAGATAAGTATGAGGAAGATATTTTTCGTATTTTTTTGTTACATTATTTATTCCAAAAAAGGTTTCGAATAAGTACATTAGATGATCTTCGGTAACATCGCCATGAGCATCTACCAATTCTTCATATTTGAATGATATTGCAGCCAATAATTTTATGATAGAAGAAGCGTCCATTTCTGTTTCGATAAATCTGGCTTGCTTATCCTGATCTATATTATGGTAATGCACGATTTTATAAATATTTTTCTCCATAAAATCTCTCCTTAGAACTTAATTTTCTTTGCGACCTCCCTCAATTTTTGCGAGAGCGCACTTGAACTTAATACGATTTATAGTCGCTCAGATGACTAATTATAGAGATTGATAAATTTTATACTCTTTGTCTAAAAAATGAATTGCTTCTCTCTCTATTAATTCAGCTACCGCAATAGCCACAGTCTTTTCTTGAAATTCTAGATTTTCAATGTCGCTTACCAGTAAATCATCTTTTATCTCTATATTGTGAAATACCCATCCATAACCAATAAAATTTTGATAATCAGGATTAGAAATAAATTGGACTTCATAAAGATTTTTTTTAAATAGACGATCAATAAATTGATCGTTAATTCTGATTCCTAGTTGAACATCTGAGAGATATGAACCTAATATGTTTTTTATTCTTTCAACAAATACTGAATCTTTGATTCTAAACTTAACCATAATTTTATAAGGTATGACTGAGGTAGTTTCTGTTTGAACAATTACATCTACACCGTAGGCATTTATATGATTAGGATCTGGATCATTCTGTTCATTATATTCAAAATCCCACTGTTTAATTAGTTGCTGTAAAGTTGATAAATTTAATTCTTTCCCTTCATCGTGCAGCGACTGAAAGTAGTTATCAATCTGTTGTTTTATGTATTTGTTTTTAGTATCCATATATTTCACCCTTCTTTAAAGTATCTACAGTATTTATCAAAAAAAGCTATCATAAAGTTTTTGTTTAATAAAGACTTATATATTAGAAATTTCGGAAATTATTATATACAAAATATTTCCTCCTTTATAGGAATTTATCAATTCTTACAGTATAATCACATTGACTGTGAATTCTGAGCAGCGCTATTCCTTATTTTTTTTCTTATCATCGGAAAGGTTAATAATAGCGTTCCAAATATTAATAAACTGGATTCCATTAAGAATACAATTAAACCCATATAACTAAATAAAAAACTAATATAGAACTTTAAAAATAATAACAGGATACCAAAAAGTGAAAAGCCAATTTTCCGAACTTTAATGATTATGGATATTGTCCCATAGGTGAATCCCGTTAAATAACAATATAAAAGTTGGCCTTGTGAGAAGGTTAATGATATATGCATAAATCTTTCTAAAAACATATACA
Source organism: Bacillus kalamii (assembly GCF_047238185.1). NCBI lineage: Bacteria > Bacillati > Bacillota > Bacilli > Caryophanales > Bacillaceae > Bacillus > Bacillus kalamii. The sequence goes on from NZ_JBDFMI010000002.1 coordinate 18,740, forward strand.
ACCCATGTTCTATAATCACATCTTTAAGTGTAGTGGTATTAATAATTTGTAATATAAAATGTGTAATTGTACCAATGACCACAGGATAAAGAATATACTGGCCCAATATAATTTTTGGTACTTTTTTCACTATTTTCTATCCCTCCCAATACTTGTTTATATACTAATTATACCAATTTAATAGGTAAATGTATACTTTCGTATCAAATATTTGTTGTTTTTTAAAACATTTTTCGTTATAATTTAAGTAGTATAAAAGAAGGAGATTTTTATGCAAACAGTTGAAATGATTTATAAAAAGTATCCTAATGTTAAATTAAAAGCAGACAATCCTTCTGATCCGTCAGTGTTATTAACTGTGGAAGAATCAGTTTTTTTTCAAATGGTTATGTTCTTTAATAATCCTGATTCCTTCCAATTTAGTATAAATATACTGTATTCAAATTTAAAAAATGAAGAGTTGTTTTTTGCTTTGAAATGCTTAATTGAATATTTCCAAAAAGATACCTCTTTATTGAATGAAATAGAGCAATCTATATACGACAATGAACTATTAAGTGAAAAATTATTAAATCAAAAGTTATTTAGTGAATATGTAGAAAGCGCCTTAAACATTAAATTTTCTTCATCTATGGTTAGAGTGTATTGGTTGCGTGGGAAAGTACCAACGGCCGATCTAATTATTGATGGGACACCATACTGGAAAGAAAAAACGGTCTTAAAGTTTATTGAACAAGAAAGAATAATTAGAGCTAATAAAACAATGACACCAAACAGACGACGTTAAACCATTTTTGGGTTGCCTTACAGGTCTGCTTGCAAGCACATAAAGGATGCCAAGAGCGCATCCTTTTGTCATTGCAGCATCTCACTTCCCTCTAAAAAGCAAGCGATCAAGAATCTTTAACCAGGGCCACCGGAAGCCCACCGGAGATCCCTGGAAAGCTTCTATGTTCCATTGCCTTTCTTAACGAGTGCCTGACTACAAAAACCTTTAAAACCCTCCACACCAAGAGCATTTTCCCATTCGATACCGAACTGTACCACTGCGCAACATCCCTAACCTTTAAAGCCGGACAGATTCCTAGCCTACGGCCTATCCGTCTTTAAAGCTAAGGGCTGGAAGAACCTTGCAAGTGCCTATTTTTTATTCGTGTGCTGCTAGTCCGTCCTTTAAAGGATGCCAAGCAGAATCGGCATCCTTTGGCCAGACAGCATCACTACGCCCTAAAGGGCCATAAAAAAGGTACTCCGTATTCCTCCACTAACGTTCCGTCACACTTGCAAGAACCTTCATGCTTATGGTCCTGTCGGTTTATCGAAAGGGAAAAATTCAGCCTTTCAGTCTTTCTCTTATTCGGTATCGAATAGGAAACAAAAATCCAAAACATAAAACACCTTAATCAAAAAACAACATAAAGAACTGGGGGATAAAACAATGGTGACTTGTAAATATTGTGGGGAGCAATTATTTTTCATTGGGGAAGATGAAAATATAGTACATTTTAGTTGTTCGTTTTGTGACCTGGTATTTGCATTAGATGATACCAGTGTCGATAGAAAAAGAAAAATGAGCGTTCCTGAAAGCTACGATGCATCTTATAATCAAAGTACCAAAGAATTATTAAAAAGAGATACAATCAGTTTGTATCATGTTTTAAAGGACCTTAGAGCAGACTGGTATAAAATGAAAGAGATCTTACGCAATTTAAAACTCATTACAGAAAATGATAGCGTTCCACAGCTTAACAAAGAGGATGAACAAACAGTTAGAGAATTAAAAACTGAATTTATTAAATTGACGAAGAAGAAATTTAGCATTGAAAATATTATAATTGAAAGAACCGGGTATATTGTTGAAAAAATTACTGATAAGTTTTTATCTGAAATTGTACAATTAGGAAAATATGCATCAAGTAAGCCTATGTATATTTATATTAAATAATCAGGTCTGCAGCCTATAAAGGGAGTGTTAGTATGGAATTGAAAAAAATTATTAGATCCGCAAAAGCATCTATTGAAACAGAAGGTTATAACGTGACAAAGGATATTGAAGAATTGGTTATTAAAGAAGCAAACGGGGAAATATCTTTTAATGATTTTTCAAAACATATGCAAGAAATTGCTAAACAGCCATGACAGATAAATATAAAACATTTTATCCGGATACGCATGTTTTAATCAATCATTTTAACGTGAAAGACCAGGATGAATTAGATAAATTAGAAACGGGTTTTACTTTAAAACGGCTGGCTGATTTAGGGAAAACACCAATTGAAGGAAATTTCGATTTTAAGCATCTAAAGGATATACACCAGTATATCTTTCAGGATATTTACCCATTTGCCGGACAAACTAGAAATGAAGATATATCCAAAGGGACCTTTACATTTGCTTCACACCGTTTTATTGAACAAGCTGGCCAAGAATTATTCGAAAAATTAAAAAGAGAAAAGAACTTGTCCCATTTAGACACTCAACAATTTTCCATGAGGGCTGCTTATTATATGGGTGAGATTAATGTGTTACATCCTTTTAGAGAAGGAAATGGACGAACTCAACGTGAATTTATAAGGGAACTTGCATTAGATAATGGTTATATTATTGATTGGTCCCTGATTAAAAAAGAACATTTGCTTGAAGCATCAATACGTTCAATAACAAACGAGCTTCCATTGGCTAAAGTAATTGAAACTTGCATTTCTAATAAAGACCTAATTAAAGAACAGGAACCAGAAATTGAACGGTAAGGAGTATTCCCAATGAATGAATTTAAAAAATTTTCTTCTCCTATTGTGGTCCAACCAATATATAACGGTTATAAACCTGGAATGAACTTGTATTTTTTTGCTGATTATAAAATATATAAAGCTGGCGATACTGCATTGATTTTGTTTGTACTAGAAAAAAGACGCTATTCAGAGGGATTATATTTTGTTACTGAAGATGGTATTAAGGTAATATGGAACGAAGCTAATACGGGAATTCTTATTGAAGAAAATGCTACAACCAAATTTATCAATTCTATGTATGACTATTATACAAAGCAAATTGAAACAATGAAATCTCAACCTGATGAATACAATTGGAGCCAAAGTGACTTAGATGAATTTTTTGAGCAAAGATATGAATTATTAGAAGAAATGCTTTTGAAATATGAAAATGACCGTATTAATAAACTTGCTATTACATTTTCTATACATGGCGTAGATAAAAACTCAATGGCGGAATATACATTTGATGATGATCATGGGCATGAGAAAATCTATACTACATATGAAGATGCTTTAAATATGTTAGAGACACTTAAAAAAACAATCCTTCATGCTGAATTCAAAATTATCTCGAACATTAGCCAGTGAATATAAATAAAAACTAGAAATGTGTTTCAAGTTTATAATGGAACTTTTTTAAACGATGTGTAGACATCGTTTTTTATTTTATCCGAACTCCCACAATTTCTAAGCCTACTTTCTTTTTCTTTTTGTCTGCAGCTTTTATCATTTTCAACACTTTTAATTCAGAGCTTTGTTTCTTTTTCATAGTCATTCTCCCTATATCAATAAAGTTTTACATATAGTTTGTCCTATAGGAAGGAAAATATACGTAAATAAGAATAAGTAGTCATAAAAAAGCCCTTCCCCACTTATATATAAGATAGAGAATGGATTTATGGAATTTTGGACCTGGGATAAATAGAAAAAATAATTAGGAGGGAGGAAGAGGATGAAGTATATAAGTCCCATAGGAAAAAAGATAAATAGTAATTTGAGTTATCAAGTTGAACAAATTACAGAAAATAAAATTATTAGAAAAACCAGAACGGACAAGCGACACCCGGTTAAATTTCCAGTCAATGAAATTTTGAAAATGAAGTTAAAAACTCAATGTATACTACTTAACGAAAGGCGTAAGGCCGAGCAAAAATCTATTCTTTCCCAAACAGATTTTAATACATTTTTATTACGTTATGGACTAAGTAAACAGGATTGTATAACCTTCACAACGGATTATAAGGACAGCAAAATGTACATGCATACAAAGCTCCTGGAAACAGAATACGCATTGATTGGTGGCCCTTATGGTCTGTCAATTAAACACAATTTATCTAATCGAAAAACTGTAACTTATATTATGGCCACAGTCATAAAATGGCTGGAAAGTGGTGGGATCAATGACGAAATCTTTCAGTAATTTAGATGTGTTAAAAGGGAAATTAGAAGGGAAAAGACCGAGTTTATTAAGTATTTTTATGGGAAGTAATAAAGAATTTATTTATATAGATATTCCGTATATTGATTACATTCGTGGCAATGTTTTTGTGGAGGATATGAAAGAAAATTTTGATGATGTTCCCTATAATTTTAATCTTAGTTACCTCATTTATCTTTTGTATGATGAATTTTTAACTCAAGTCAAACTAGGAGCAAATCATAAAGAAGTAGCTTCCTATTTAATTAATGCATACGACCAATATTGTACTGTGACTACACAAGAAGTAAGAGTATTGAAAGCAGTAAGTAAAAGCTCGTTTAAATTTGAGACTGCAGCAAAAGAGCAAAGGTCCCAGGAAAAACAAGTGGAGTTACAACTTAAAATGAAAAAATCCGAGATCCTTCGAGGGGAAATCATTTTACATGATATACAAGAATATCTGGGAGAGAAAAAAATCACCATCGAGCATATTCTTATTGCTCGTTATTTAGATTTTATTAATGATGTTAAAAAAAACGGTAATTCTTTAACTATACAAAAAGCGATTTTATCAAAATTTATATCATGAAGCTTTATAATAACTATAAAATTTATATTATTTTTATAGTTCTATAGAAAAACAAAAAGAGGAAAACTTTAAATTTAGCTTTCCTCTTTCAAATCTTTAATTAATTTTATGCCTTCCTCTGATACAAATACATCACCAATCATTTGCCCTTTTCTAGCCAATTTTCCGGTAATTGCACAGTATTGTTTATCTTTAAACGGCTTTATTATGATTGATTGAGTATTGTGTGAGACTTCAACATAATCATTCTCTTTTATCCGGAATGCAGCTAATAATTCGGCTGGAATATTGACTCTACCTTCTCTGGTCACTCGTCTTTTGTGCAAAGGATCGCACCTCACTTAAAACCCATTAAGGTTATTAGCCTCGACTTGCTGTATTAAATCGGGATTCCCTACTTGTTCAGCAAAATTTTTGGCTTGTTCATTATCTCCAAGTTCTAAATATGCAGTTACAATTTGCTGCTCTTTACGACCATTAATTTCAACCTTGTTCAAATAAGACAACATGTATTTATACTTTTTCTCTATAAAACCTACTTCAAATTCTACATTTGGATTTTTTACTTTCATGCTTTGTGATATATCGGGTAATTGATCTAATCTATTTTGTGTCAGGAGATAAGCAATTACATCATTCGCAATAATTGGAACTTCCGTTAGCAAATTTCCCAAGTCATTTGCTTCATCGTATACTTTAACCAGTAAAGGTATATCGCTGGCTGATAAATCTAACTTGGGGACATTCTTAATTAGTTGATAAGCCTTTACATTTTCATTTCCATAAGAATACCTATAGGCTTGTACTAATTTATTATAATATTGAGGATCTGACTTGAACATCTCAGCTTTATTTTTTTTAATATCCTGATCGCTTTTAAGATGTAATTCAGGAGCTTTTTCAACTGTAGCCACCTTTTTCTCTTTTGCTTTATCGGCTGCGTTATCAGTTCCACTTCCTGAAAATATCTTTATTAATACTAATAATAATGCAGCTCCAACAATCAGTGCAAGTTTAGTATTAGACATTGATCCTTTCTTTTTTTTCTTTGAATTTGGCCCCTTATTGCCCGGTGATTTACGGGGTGTATTTTTCTTAGCTGATTTACTTTTAGTAGGTTTATCTTTCTTCTTTTTAAATGTTAAATTTTTCTTACTTTGTTTTTGTTCCTCCTGAACTTCTTCGGATTGATTTATTATATTCCCTTCATAATCGACTGCTAAAGAATCTAAATAAATAGATAAATCATCTAAATTATCTATTTTCAATAAATTTTCTACAAAAGAAATATTATCTTGATCCGGATTAATAAAGTCTGTTCGACTTGGTTTATTAATGATGGTCTTTAGGGTGGTTAAACTAAAAATAATCAATTGTTTAACAGCTTCCAATGGCTCTGCTGGTTCATATATCTTAAAATACTCAGTTTCAAATATTATCGTTTTTAATTTTTTCTCAAACTTATCTAAAACAAAGTTATATTTATCCCAAGAAATTGTGACTCCGTTCTCCTGGGATTGAGCAAGTCTAACTAAGGAATCAAAGTACGGCAATTTTTCTTCTAGAGACATTTGCTGTAACTGGTCAAACCCTTCGACGTGTAACAAATCATAGTATAATAGTACGTACCTATTAACAATTTGAATATCACTTGGAAGTAGATAATCGTCTGGATTATCAATAGTTTGTAACTTCCTTTTTATATCCTTTTCTATAGCTTCTTTATTATCCGTTCCTACCTGATCAATAGGAATACGATATTTAAAGGCATTCCCTTCAATTTCAATATTTCCAAATCTATTAAATGATTTCCTCAACCTTTACACTTCCTCGATTACTCTTTATTTTTTATAAGCCAAATAGCGAACGACTTTACCCATTGATCTACCAGTACCTGTAGATGCTCCCAGACCGCCTAGCATAGATGGAATAACTAAAGCAAGGAATAGGAATACCAATGATAAGAAAAATCCTACTATTGGAGTTGAGATTCTTGGTAATGATTGCACAAAACCGAGCTGTCCGGTTAGAGCAGCCATCCCCAACATAAACATTAGCGATTGACAGAACAATGTGACAACGTTGTTAATAATCAATCGTAGCCATAAAGAAAAGTAATCATATTCCTCATTTACACCCGTTGGGATCGCAATTGGACCGACTACATACAGGAATCCGAATAAGCAAAACCGATACACTAGAGCAATTAAAAAAACGATATTGACCAGCCCAATGACTAAAGTAAATGCAATGGAATAGTTTGGTGAATTCACAAAAATCATCATTAAAAGATCATCTTTACTTAATCCGGCATCTAATAAGCTTGATACAGCTAAATTTTGTATATTCAATATGTAATCAAATATTGGTGTATACAATGCTAAAAATATAGTACATACAATAGTTTTTAATAATTTGTCATTATATGTTTCTGGTAAATCATCCGGTGAACCGAGTCTTTTTGCCACTGCAGCCATAATCTGCCACAATAAAAATATTGTTAGCATTGTATAAGATAAGCTGGATAAAGCTTTTTTATATTGCTGGAATTTTTCATCTTTTACTATGAGATCCGGTTCTAAGACTAATAACTTTGTTCCTTCGGCAATAACATTTGTAATACCAATGACAGGCTCGTATTGAAAGGCGTTAATATGGCAAGATAGATCCGTAAATCCACAATCAAAGGAGTTTGTTTCACTATCGAATGCCTTAATAAACTTTATCTGAGATTTTGAAAATCCTTTATCTTCAAAATCCGATTCATGTTTTTTATAAAAATCTCCTTTTTCCGCAAAGACAGGAGAAGCTATAGACAAGATTGCAAATAAAAAAATCATAAAACTGGCAAGCCATTTTTTCATATTAAAACACTCCCGTTATAAGCAAATACACGAAAAAAAACGCTATAACAAAGGGTATATAAAAAACTAATCCTAACAGCATTACATAGTCCTTTTTGACTTTATATAGCATTTCTTTTTTTGGCTCTACATTATGCTTGCTTATAAAATTTTCTCTAAATATTTCAACTTTTTTATTCGCTATGCTATCTCTTTTTTTTAACAGTTTCTCTTGTAGTGAAAACAGATTGGATATTATATTGTTAATCATTTATTTGGCTCCTTTTTAGAGAGCTGAGAGTTTAAATAATCATCCATATTGTCGTGGATCTGATATAACTGATAGGAATTAACTTTATAAGTAGTCTCTTCTTTTTCTTTTATCCAATTAATATCTGTAGATAAAAAGAGTACATGTTGATCTATGGTCCCATGTTCTTCATTATCTAATGGGCTTTTATACATGACTTTATATAGTACGACTGAATGAGCTTCATTCGCTGATAATTTTTCTGTTGATATACTGAGTATTTTAATTTCTTGATCATTTTTAATATCTGCACTTTCTAATTTACCTGTGTTTTCAAGTGCTTTTTTATATTGATCTTTTAGCTTCTTTATAAAAAAACTCGATGGCTTGCCGTTATGAATAGCCTGGATAAATTTTTCTGCTTTTTTATTGATTGAAGGAATTTCTTTCTCAGATTGGGCAATACCTTTCCAATGTTCAATTTGACCTTCTAAGTCCGATTGTTTAGAGTGCAATCGGACTGAGACAATCAAAAGAACTAACGCTATTATGCTTACTAAAAGTAAAAGCCAGTTCTTATTATTCAATTTTTTTCGCTCCTTCTAAATAAGGGAGTGGATCTATTCGTTCTCCATACGGCCTTCCGAGTTGAATTTCAAAGTGCAAATGGGTTCCTTTTGCGGCCCCGGTTTCCCCACATGTACCGACTTGTTGGCCTGCTTGGACTTGTTCCCCCACTCTTACCAACACATCTTCCATATGACCATACAAGGTATATTTATCCCCATGTTTTAAAACCACATGATGACCATAGCCACTACCGTACCCATCCGGTATAGCATAAGCAACTTCTCCGGTCATTGCTGCCTTTATAGTGTCACCTTTATTACAAGCTAAATCCTGCCCTTTATGGAATTCTTGAGAACCGTCAAATGGATCTACACGCCAGCCGAAATTACTTGTCTTATTAATGGTAGGAGTAGGTAAAACCATATCTCCATCAAGTCCTGCAACCGTACAGTTCATTGTTAGACCACCTAATTCTGCAGTTATTGATGTTACAGTAGGTATCCAATTAGCATTAAGGTTATTGGGATCATTTTCAGCTCCAATAGGTGCATATTTGTTACCAATCTGATCAATAGTCACCAGACCTTTAGAAATGTATAACCTATACAAATTGCCAGCCATATAGTCTATACCTTCCTCTAAAGAAGCAAACACTCTCACAGTTTGCCAATTAGTAGCTGGGTCCATAATTCCCCCAGGATTGTTTTTATTATTAACTGCATTAGAAGTTCCTCTGCCAGTTTCACTAAAAGCAATAGCAGCTAATAAAACAGGATCTACTTGATGTTTTTCGCCTGCTTCTATAAATGCATCGGCATATCCAGCAAAAGCGCCAGCGCTATTCAGCGTTTTTTCAAAGGACTCTCTATTTAAACCAGAAGAACTACAAGATACAGCGCCAGAGCCTTCACTTTTTGAGCCACTTCCCATAAACGCTACCATTGCAGCACCCACTATGAGAAAAACCAGTAGTGCTACTATTAAAATAAAAAATAGCACTACAGGATTTTTTAATAACAGTCCAATTCCAGCACCCTTTATTCGATCATTCATGCTAACACCTCAAATTATTAAGCAACTGGAATTTCATCAATTTTTTTATTATCAAACCATATAGCAGCTTCCACATCGGTTAACTTCACATTACATTGGACTTTTTTAGAGCCAACAAACAAGATTCCTTTTCCAGCCTGTTCTTTTTTATTTCCTTCTCGAACTGTAAGAATAGACTTTTCTTTTTCGGAGAATGTATGAGATAAATTGCTTTCTAAAAAGGCAATTTCTGATTCTTGCATCGGTAGGTACATTCTTTGTACGGATTGATTTATAACTGCTTCACCGTAATTTCTATGCCCATCTACAGCAGATAAAAAGTCTTTGATAGACTGTGTTGCTGTAGATACACCTACATTAAAGGACCGCAACACTTTTAACATAAAATATAATTGCTGCATGGCCAGTGGGATTTTGGGATCTGCAATAACGTGACACTCGTCAAAATAGAGCTGGGTATCCTTCCCGTCACCATTAATAACTGTATAAGTCATATGTGACATAATTAAGTAGTATATGATTCTTTGAATTTTCTCGTTTTGCTGGAAAGCTAGTGTGTCATAAGTAACTAGATCGTTATAGACGTTTACATTTGTATGTCCATTAAATAATTCAGAATAGCTGCCAGTAATGTATACTTGAATTCCCATATGAAATTTTTCAATATATTGATAGCGATTCAAGTTATCAGCCTTTAAATTATCAATAACTTTGTTAAAGTCCGATAATGTAGGATAATCCTCGTATTTTAAATTTGAGAACTTGGTCTCTTTTGTAATGCCTTTGATGGTATAGGTTTCTTCAATCAATTCATTAATAATGTTTTCTTCAAGATCATTCATATCAGGATACATAAGTTTAAAAGTAATAACTAAAGAAGGAATCTTATCATAAATAGGATTTTCGGAATTGATATATTCATCAGTTTCTACTTGATATTTCCCTCTAGGTAGATCAAACATATTCAATCTGCTTCCACCAGTCATAGAAAATCGAATCCATTCTCCACCCATATTCTTGAATTTTTCTCCGAATTCACCTTTTGGATCATTTACAGCTATCCTTGTACCAGCACCCCATTTTTTTGCCATATCAGCAAACATGGATGTACTTTTACCAACACCGGATATGCCGATGTAAAACTTATGTTTGTTTAATAACTGGCTATCATCCACTAAAATAACATTCTTTGTTTTTCCGTTAATACCAACAAAGACACCATCTTCATCGAACATTTCATTTTCGTGAAACGGGAAAAAATAAGAGACAGCTTCTGAATTCATCATGCGTGAAGTCAATTCCGGTATTTTATTTTTGCCGAGTGGTAGAAAAGATTCAAAGGCATCAAAAGCCCTCATATCAGGATTATGTGCTGTACCGATTGGTCCAATTTGAGATTTTACAATTTGAGTCAAACGGTCCAGTTCTTTAAGAGATGGAGCATTCAAATGAACTAGCATATGAACGTCATACATTACGTCACTTCCACTAGCAAGCTCTCTAATAACCATGCCAGCGCTATCCATCTGAACTTGAGCATCTACTTTACTTGCTTCGTCCAAATTCGCATCAACAACTTTTTTCTTACCTTGTTTGATGGCCTGTCCTAACTGTTGCCGAATAACACCAGAATTTTTCCGTTCAAAATGATACGTAATACTAACGTTACTGCTTAGTTCGCTTAATTCTTGAATATCTTCCTGGGATAATACTGTAGCAAAATCGACCACTACCAATGTACGAGTAAAATTAGAACCAAGCTGTACATAATTGACTTCTTCTTTTATATAACTTGGTGATAAAGCAGTCAGTAGATATTGATCATATTCGCCAATCGTCTGTTCAAAATCGTCTTCCTCATTCTTTTTCTTAGCGAAAGGCCACATGTTCAAAAAGCCCATATATCCACCTCCTATGAAATGTTTTCTTTCAATTGTCTTTGCAATGTATCTATTAATTGTTGTGCTGATTCTTCGCCTACCGTTACATTAGATCTATTAGATGCCCGATCACCAATATAACTACCGATTGCTACAGCATTATCATAATCAATACATGTGTAAATTAATTTTGATAATTGTTCATTATTCAGTTGGTTAATACGCAATGTTGTATAATCTAAAACCATACTTTCTAATTTTGAGATTAATAACTTTGATTTTTGATCAATGTCGTCTAAAGCCCGATCTCTATCGTTACCAATTTTCACACGCAAAATGACATATCTTTTCCTTGTTACTAAATCTGTAGACTTTTGGATATTTTCTACAAATTTCGAATAACTACGATTCAACAATCTTTTGGTAGTGTTTTGCTCATTTTTTGTTTTGCTTTCAGTAACTTGGATATGTCGAGATAGATTAATAGGCTGCGCAATCTGAGAAAATTGTATATCTTTAAGAAAATTTGTGGTATTCATGAATACCTTAAATGCATCAAGGGCCGACCTTTTTTCAGGACGATTGGCTAAAGACAAGTTTACACTGGAAACCTCAAAGACTCTTACAAAGTGATTGTCATTTGTTTCATAACAATCGGCATATGTCGTTTTTATCCCGATTTTTCTTCGAGCATCGTTTTTCTCACTCATTTGAAGTTCTCCTTTTTTATAGAAAAACTCTTTTACTCTTTTTTTATATTTGTATTTCCATAAAACACTGTATTGTAGCAGTGTTATTTCCTTCCGGACCGGGTGTTTAATTGACTGGAACACCACAATGGCGATGGTAGGTGCAAAAGCTATCGTAAGTGTGACCTTGCCAAGCATTCCACCTAGATATAAAAAGATAGTGGCCAAAATTGAAAACAATAGAAATGGCACATAATACGCCAAATCAATAAAGGCCACTTTACCTATTAAGTATCTCTTTGTATCAATCGGTACAGGAAGTTCTACTTTCAATTCATTTCTTAATTGTTCCTTTCGCTCGTAAGCAATATTACGAGAAAGCATTTCCTCACCTCATTCGCAAAGGCTTATAGATTAAGCGAGTAGTGATTTTACCCAAGTAACGATGATTGGTCCCAATACAAAGATTACAAGGCCAGCAATACACATCATCAATCCTTTTTGGAAACGTGGAGCATTTTCTTCGCTTCCTCTCCAAGCCATAGCAGCACAAATGATAATACCAATAATAAAAATTGTAATAAAAGTGTTTGTGATATTTGATTGTAAAGTATTAAGTAAAGTTTTGATTTTATCAAATGGATTGGCTGCTGCAGCTTCACCTAATACAAGATTCTTTAAACCATACATGAATATTTCCTCCTTTCTAACCATGATAAAAAGCCTATATAGGCTTCAAAATTATTATAGTATTCCTGTAGATAAATGACAACTAAAATTTGTAAATAGAAGTAAGAACTGGTTGGAATACCATTATTAAAGAATAATAGTATTAAGCAAGTGTAGGGTATCAATTCTTGATAGGCGAGGGGTATCAATTTTTGACAGGCAAAGTATCAGTTTTTGACAGGCCAGGGGTATCAGTTTTTGACAGGCGAATTTATGCACAAGGAAATTGTAATTTAGGGGATAAATAGGGGTATCAAAAATTGACAGACCGGGGTATCAGTTTTTGATAGGCGATAAATAGGGGTATCAATTTTTGATAGAGGGAGGTGTCAAAAATTGATAGGAAAGAATATATATCTTTAAGAAAATCTTTTAAATAATAATAAAAAAACCTCTGAATATAATAATTCAAAGGTTTACTCATTTCCTATATTAATGATTTTAATGTCTAGTATTTTTATATCTAAATGAACTAAGGATTCATGCAATAAATCTTTATACCTATTATTAATCCAATCTGCAGTAAATTGATTTAAACAATATGCTGAGAGAACATCTTCTCTAAGTTTAAATAAAGTATCTTTAAACCATGTTTCAAAAGAAGGCTTGGAAAGCTTAATTTCCATGTATTCTTTTATTGCTTTAGTAATAAATTCATCTTCATTTGTCATTGTCTCTTTAATGGAATCATTAGTTGCAGAAACACGTTTTATTGATCTTTTAGATTCTACTAACTTTCCAGATTCAATGAATTCGTCATATATTTGATGATAATTAATTCTATTTGCAAGATTGTCAGGATCATAACCAGACATATAATCTTTCATAAATTTATCATGAGCATTTTGTAATTTATCCGGCAATTGATTATATAGTTCCTTTGGCAAAAAAGGAACCTTTCTGCGAACCTTAAATAGTGGTGCATCATCCATCTTTTTATTTTTGCCGTTTTCTTTATCTGCAGCAGCAGCCACACGATTAAAGCGAAAAATAAATCCATACTCTTCAAGTTTAGAAAGCCATGATTTTAACGTGTTCTTGGTAAAGCCTGTATGAGCTTCTAATGTAGCCAGGGCAGGATAACAATAATCTTTGCCATAACAATAGCTTTTCAGAGTAACAAAAAGGGAGAGTCCCTGTGACTTAATAAATGGTTGCCAAAAATGAATCAAATAGTTATGTACGATGGTAAAATGACTATCTTCAAAATGTAGATATTCTCCATGACCATCCAAATTAAAACTTAATACATCTTCTTCTTTAAAATAAACTCTGTTTCTAACGCTGTCTAAATACGTAAATTCTTTGTATTCACCGTCTTTTTGTTTAACAAATCTATTTTTTTCGAGTTTAGTATCTTCTTTTACAACTCGATAATAGATCAAAGGTGAACTTGGCTGTGTATCTGTCATATCCTTACCTCCACTTCTACCCGGTGGTATAAAGTTGGGGGTTTATATTGTATTCTTAATGATTTCTTGTTAAACTATCATTAATCAAATACTTAAAAACCCCCGCCTGTTCTATCTATTCTTTCAGGGCCTAATCTGATAGAGAATAAATAGTTGGTGGGTTTTTTATTTATATTCATGATAGCACATGTAGCAGGAATTTTGACATTATTCTTTTATCAAATTAGTAGTCGCTGAGAGTAGTGCCATCTAGTTTTAATTTAGATTTTCCTTGCGAATCTTCTTGAGTAGGTGCTGGTTCATTATTTTTTTGTTCTGAAACTATTATATCCTGTTTTTGTTCTTCTTCTATTTTTTCTTTCACTATCCCATTGTCCATATCACTTGATTGATTGGTTGAGTTAGCTGTTGCTACTGTTTCCATTTGATGTGGAACTGTAGGAGATCCCGAAGAGTTAAATGTAACAATTTCTAAATACATTTTTCTTCTAACTTCATGATCCTCAACATCGGTATATCCATAACGGTCTATGGAATGTTCTATTAAAGACAAAATTGATTGAGTCGCATTTGACTGAGCAGCCAGCCAATTTTTTATTTTTTCTTTTTGGGAATCTTTTCTGTTTTTGTAGTTGATATTAATCACTTCGCTTGCTTTTGCCATAAGTTATTCCTCCTTAACAAAAGAAATAGGGAAACAATGTTTCCCTATTTTATTTTATATTGCTTAATTACTTTCTATTTTTTCGTTATCAAATAATGCTTTTGCAAGTAATAAAGTACCTTTAGCATTGAGATCAGTTGCGTATTTTTCTGGTATCCAAACTACTTCGCCCATAACCTCTTCTGCAAATTTTAAAAGTTCATCTTTAAGTAAGTTTTTAAAGACGATTGAACCACCACCATGTACAAAGAAGAAATCGGCCCCGGAAGATGTGTTTAATCTGAAAGCTTTTTTTACGTTGTCTACTATTTTGTTAGTTTGAATGTGTTTGGCTTTTTCTAGTTGTTTTTTGGCTACTACGGCTTTCTTATTATTACTTTTAAGTTGTTCCATAAAATGCTGTCTTGTCAATTCACTTGCATTTCCACCTAATAACTCGTTATAAAGAGAAATAGCATGTTCAGTAGCGTGACCAACTCCTACTTTAAGACCTGAGCTACCATTTGGTACTGGATTAAATCCTCTAGTTACTATTAACTCACTAGTCCCATCCCCAATATCAATATGTAGAGCATAGGCATCTTTAAAATCTTCTGGCGTCATTTTTTTATCATAGTCGTTGTTGTATTCATCAAGAATATCTTTAGGACTATTCCGGAATGCCAACATAGCTGTTTTCCCTTCTTCCGTTACCTTGCAATCTTCCACCTTAATTTGAACAGTTACTTGTTGAGTAGCAATATAAAGAATAACTGTATGTGCAATAGACTCTCCATTATCATTCTTGTTCAAGAAGCGATTCTGTAAGAAATCAGCAGGGCCTGCTTCATATTCACTTGACGGTATCGCAGTGCCTAATGAAATAGATTTTTCAAGGTTTGTAGGTAAAACCTTTTCATTTTCATATGCTTCCTCAACTGCCTGAGCAGCAACTAATCCTAAAGTCATAATGACTGGAATATCATGCTTAGATTTACCACCTAATAAAACATCCATATTGTTTATGTTTTCAGGGTTTGATAAAGCCTTTTTACCAATGAAATACAACCCATCTTCCTTAATAGCAGCGCTTGATATATGTATAGCTAAGTTGTCGTATAGGTTGGCCATGATTTGTTCAACTCGAAGATCATTGCCAGAAGGTTTTTGTAAAAGTGGACTAACAACACTTGGTTGTTTAACAAGAACTATATTTTCTTTTTCATCAAAATAAGCTAATTCCGTTTTTGCATTCCCAATGTCAGATCCGATTAATTTTCCCATTTATTTCACCTCAAAAGTTTTTTAATTACTTGTTATTTTTATTATACACAAATTTGTTTTAAAAAACAACAAATAAAATAGTTATTTTGTATTTTTTAAATATTACATTTCGACAAATGACTATATAAATATAAAAATTATATTTTTTTTATATTTTATTTATATCAATATCGTAGCTAAATGTCGATTGTTTCAATTAAATTAGTAGAAAGTATGAAAAATATTGTTATTTTGTATGTATATTCTATTAAATTAATGGTTATTAAATATTTATATAATATGGTAGAAATAAATTCTTTTATTAGAAATAAAATCCATATTTTCTATTCCTTAGTGCTATAATATTTTAAAAATAGAATTGGAGAGTGGTCAATTTTGCATAATCAAGACACAACAAAAGATGACTTTTTAGAAGCGATATTTGAAGTTCTAAAGCGTTTAATGAAATACTATGAAAGAAATAAAGAAGAACAAGCGAAGGTTTTAAAAGTAGGGGAAATGGCCAATCAAAACATAGAAAAGCAGCCAGATGAAAAGATCAAAAATTTCAAAGAAGCAATGGGAGAAATATTAAAAAGTGATGTGCCGGAAGAAGTAAAAAATATAGCAAAGACATTTCATGATAATCCAGTTGAATCAATGGCAATGTTAAGCCATATAGTAAATGAAAATGTATTAGAAAAGGCGAATGAATTAAAACAACTAACAAAAGAATCAAGCGATATAATCTCAGCGATAAAGCTTGGTGTTAATATGAGTAATCCAAATGCACTGGATCAACTCAGTGAATTGAATAATTTAGAAAACAGGGAAAAACAGAAGCAATACACAGCAAACAAAGTAATTGAGGAATTGACTACAAATAAATTGAAAAATGATATTGAAAGTCAGCTTCAATCTAAGGAACAAGTAACTTCTAAAAACGAAAATGAAAAGGAAACAGAAAATACTTCTGAGAATGAACCTGAGCAAGATATGGAAAGATAAAAAATGATGCCGATTGAATTTTAGTCGGCATCATTTTTTTGTTTGTCTTTGAATTTTTTAGGCTTATTAGCCGTTACAAAAGGACTAAACATTTTGAACAATTCTTCTCGATCTGCAATTGTTAGATTATCAAGATTGAAATATTTCTCAGCAAGTGCACCAGTTTCGATCAAACGCCTGGCTCGTTCTTTTCTATAAGTAGATTGAGTTTGATATTTCACTTGTTGCTGCAATTGGTGTTTTTGACTTTTGAGCTTTGTTATTTTTTTTTCAATAGAATCCATATTGTCGAACTCATGATTCATTTCATCAGTCCCTTTTACATAAAAACCATTATTTAAAATGTTTGATCAAGAAATATATACATACTCCCAGACCAATAAAAAAAAGAAGATAGGGTAAAAAATAATAATCAGAATCAACATGAACTTGAACTTGTAGACGCTGAGTTTGCTTTTGTTCTTTTGTCGGATTACGATTTTTTTCGATTGGTTTTCCTGACAAGATATTCCCGCCTTTAGAATTATTGTTTTTTAAGTATTAAAAACAATTACATTATGAACTCAATGGAGTTTTATTTTTAATTCGTATTATTGCTTCATCTGTCAATTCTTCGATAACTGATAGAAGTATTTGTTCATCCGTACAATTCCATGAAGTTATTATTTTTTTTCCGATTGAAAGTTGTAAATTTTGTTCCATTTGTTTCTTTTTTTCAAGAAGTTGTTTTATTTGTTCTTCGATCTCATTTATTTTTTGTTGATTATTTTTTCTTGCCATATAAATCCTCCTTTTTATAAATTATACATATTGAGGAAAGAATTAACAAGTAGTATAATAGTATCAGGAGTGGAACGAGTGCCCATTTATGCACCCTGAAAGTGTGCTAATGGGTTCTCGCACATGCTCGAATAAATAATGCTACGCATTAGACCCGCAGGGGCTTTTAAAAATAAGGAGGATCAATACATGAGTTTGTATTATATGCATGCACAGTACGTTTCAAAAAAAACTCAGTCTGCAGTTGCAAAAGCAGCTTATGTTAGTAATGATTCCTTATATTCCGAAAGGGATGATTCTTTAAAGCGTTATAAGGTAAGAACCGTACCGCCAGAATCGTTTATTATTGCTCCTACACATGCTCCTGAATGGGTTTATGATCGGGAAAGATTATGGAATGAAGTTGAGAAAGTCGAGAAACAATTTAATGCACAAGTATTAAGAGAGGTGGTAATTGCTTTACCAGTTGAAATGGACTGGGAAATGCAACGTGATTTAGTTAGAGAGTATGTACAAGAGAATTTTGTTGAAATGGGTATGGTTGCAGACGTAAATATACATAGAGATAAGGACCATAATCCTCACGCACATATTCTGCTTACATTACGTCCTTTCAACGAAGATGGTACATGGTGGAAAACCAAAAGTAAGAAAGTATATCTTACTGATGAAAAAGGGAAAGCGTTATTAAACGATCAGGGGAAACAGAAGACAAAAAATATAGATTTAACTGGTTGGAATAGTAAAGAAAACTTATCTAGATGGAGAAAGAATTTATCCATTAAGATAAATGAATTTTATATAAGAAAAGGTATTGATGCATCGGTTTCACATAAGACATATGCAGAACAAGGACTAGATATTCAACCTAAACAAAGATTATCTAGAAGTGAATATTATGTTGAAAAGCAAGCAGAATTGGAAGCAAAAAAGGAAGGTAAAGAATATCATCCAGTAACCTACTTTGGTAGAGTTAATCGTGAAATTGAGCTTGCTAATAATGAAATTAAAAAGCTGGAAAAGGAAATTGCACAGTTAGAGAAAATCAGTGTTGATCTAAACCATGAAAAAGTAGAACAATTTGATAAAATTCGTCAAAACATTAAGTTTTCAAAAGAACAATTTAGTGCAATTCAATTTGTAGAAACTAGAGGAAAAGTTGATTATGTTGACTTCCAAACGACTAAAAAAGTTTATGACAGCTTAAATTTTTGGAAACGGAAATTAGATAAAACTTATAGAGCCTTACAACGTGAAGAAAAAGCGTTAAATGTCGTAAATGACTATAGACAAAAATCATCCGAAAATATTGTTAGGTATGGTTTTGTTAATGAGAATTTTGATGAACGATTTACTGGAAAATTATCTGTTGTAAAGGATGGATATACAGATCTTACAAAACAAGTTTCACAATTCAAAGATGCATTAGAAAAATCTATCATTGCTCATGAAATTCAAACTGATATTTTAAAACAAGAATTTGTATTTTTATATCCTCAATATGAAAATATCACGAATATAAAATCAGATGAACTCCTGGACATTATGAATGAACACGTCCAATTATTTAAAAATGAAAGGAAAGTGCTGCAAGAGATTGATGTGTTATCAGCTTATCCTGATTTTGTCACTCAAGAAGAGCAAGATTTTAGAAAAGACATTTGTTCTTTAATTGAATCATATAAAACTCATTCTGCAGTGCATTTTAAAATCCCTAAATTATTAAATGAACAAGAACGAGACTATCTGAATTTGGTTAAACTGAATAAAGATATTCTTTCGGAGAAAGTCGAAAAGCAAGAAGAAGTCTACAATAAAGCAATTAGTTATTTAATCACAAAAGGCGAAAATCAGCATAATGAGAAACAGTATGAAGAGGTTAAAAACAAGGTCTTAAACTCATTGATTTCACTGTATGGAATTGAGCAAAGAAGCATATTAGAGCAATTGCCAGACCGGATCAAAGTGAAATTATTAGAAAAGTTTATTGAGGACAAAGAAGTTGACTCATTGCATGCGGATTTAAGTGAAATAGATTGGAAGTTGAGAGAAAAACGCCAGGACAGAGAATTTGAAGGAAAAATGAACAAAGAATTCAATTTTGCTCAACAATCGAGTGTGAAAGGTTCTGCAGGTGGTTTATTGTCGGATCTTATCGACCAAGCAAAAGAGAATGAAAATAAATATGATGATTTAGAAAAGAAACGAAAAAGGGCTAAAAATAAAGGCAAGGGAGGTACTTATTCTAAAGGAGAATTATTGAGGTAAAGGGGTGTTATTGTGCAATCTAAAAAGAAAAAAAAGAATAAATTAGTAGATACTTTAATTGTATTGTTAGTGAGTATTGTACTTGCTTATGCGGCAGCCGGAGCATTACGGGCCTTGTTCCTAAAACAAAATCTCACTAAAACCGAAATGGATTTTCAAGGTACAATCCAATATCTTATTAATGGAGACTTGCAAGTTCAAGGATTGACTATTGCTGTTTTTATTGGTGCGTTTGTCCTATTGGTAAAAGGGACAGGAAACAAAAATAAGGGCTATGAAGATGCTAGTGATCATGGGGCGCATGGGAACGCTGTATTTAGTGATCTGCCAACTCTGAGAGAGCAAAAGTATGTAGCTGATAAGAAAGATAGTAATTTCAGTTCTAAAAACTATATCAAGACACTTGAAGCCAGCGAGGGCATTATTTTAGGCAGAGAAGGAAAAGAATTATTAATCATTCCACCAGATTCAGCACTGGATAATAGAAACGTTTGTGTTGTTGGTTCATCGGGATCGGCCAAAGGCCAATCATTTGTAATTCCGAATATTATTAATCACAAAAACGATACAATTATTGTTACTGATCCTAAAGGTGAATTGTTTAATCTTACTGCAGATATAAAAAGGGATCAAGGATATAAGGTTTTTCAAATAGATTTTCTTAATTTAAAAGGAGACCGATATAATCCTTTAGATTATGTTAATAACGATATTCAGGCTACAAAAATTGCACAGACAATTTCTCTGAACTCTGGGAAGGATGTTAAGCAAGATTTTTTCTTTAACACTGCAAAAGATTTACTTACGGGTTTAATTATTTATGCTAAGTCGATAAAACCAAATGCCAATATCTCTAAGGACGTAAAAGGTTTGTTCAATGAAGTATCCAGTGATGAAAGATTTTTGAAGGATCTATGTATTGAAATTGGCGATGAACATCCTGCGTATCAATATTTGAAAGATGCATCGGTATCTACTGGTAATACAAGAACATCCATTCTTTCTTCTTTTGCACAGCAGACAAGTGTATTTTCTCTATCAGATGTACAAAAGCTTACTGCGACAAGTGATTTTAATTTTCATGAATTCCAAGAGCAGAAATCTATACTATATGTTAAAGTCCCTGTTAAAGATAATCCAGTTCCAGCCTTAACAGCAACATTTTTTGACCAATTAATTTCTGTCTTATATCAAATTGGTGACGAAAATGGATCGGTTCTTAAAATTCCTACCGTATTTTTGTTAGATGAATTTGCAAACTTAGGTAAGCTAAATGGCTATGATAATACTCTTTCTACATGTAGGGGTTATCAGTTGAGCATGATGACTATAATTCAAGATTTAGCTCAACTAGAACAAGTCTATTCAAAAGAGCTTTCTAGAACTATTATGAATAACCATGATTCACATTTATTTCTTCGTACAAAAGACACTGAGACAGCCAAATACTTTGAAGCATTGGCCGGAAATACAACTATTAGATATAAGACCTCTGGTACTTCTAATTCGGGTGGAATGTTTAGTGCGAAAAGTTCTGCTTCTAGGAGTACAAATGAAACTTTAATCAAGAAGCCGTTAGTGTCACAAGACGAATTATTAAAGATGCCGGCCGAGAAATGTATTGTCTTTATGACTGGAAATGTTCTGATGCTGGATAAAGCGTATCAATCGCTTTTATATAGAGAATTCCTTACAAAAGAGACTGTTCAAAATGGAAGGAAGAAATTCGTTTACTGTTACCCAGAAAATCGCGAAAAATTCATACAACATTTTAATCTTAAACCACTAATGGTTGAACTTTCTGAAAAACCAGTTAAAAACCCTGTGCCTATCCCTGTTCCAGTAACAAGTGATGGTCAAAATGGACAAATTTCTGTTACTGCGACTCAAACTCATAAGGAGGATAAAGACAAGGCGATTAATGATTTAATTAGTAATTTCATTGAAACTATAGAGAAAAAAGAAAAGATAAAGTCACCTATCAAAATACAAGAGGTGATAGAGAATGAAAAAGAATTAAATATAAATGAACAAGAGGTTATCCAGGATAAACAAGAGAACAATACTGAATTTGAAAGTGATCCCGAAGAGTTAGATTTATTGAGAGCTATTTCACAAGTTAAACCCAAAATAGAAAAATCAGAGAAACTGCTTATGGAGATCCAACAAGAAAAAGAAATGCTCAGTTTTCTCGATGTTAGTGAAATAAGCGAGGAAGATGAATTGCCGACTTATATTACGGAAAATTCTGATATTAACTATGAAGATGAAATGCCATTTTGACAATTATATTTTAAATGAGGGGGTTTTTGAATGGAAAAGGAGAAGGAATTTTTAGGATTAATAGAGACTGTCACTGATGAATTTTCTTTAGATAGTGATAAAGCATCTATATTGAGCGCATCTTTCAATAATGATAGGGAATATACACTTTCTTTTCATAATGAAGGAGAACTGTATCAAATTACATATCAAAATGCAGAAGGAAAACAATTGATCCCTAAAAATGAGAAGTTGTTTGATGTAATTAAGGAGCCTTCGGAATTTGAAAGGTTGGTTTTAAATAAAGATATATCAGTTTTATCAATAGAAAATGAGATTACTGAATTACAGGATAAAGCAATAAATCTCATAAATAAGCCAATTGGAACATCAATTGAGATAGAGAAAAATTTTGAAATGGCAATGGATAGCCACGATTTAATATCGACTCAAAAAGGGTTAGTTGCAGTTTCTAAACCTTGTCAGGAGCTTCTAAATCAACAAACTGAGATTGTTGAAGCAATACATTTATATACAACGGAAATGGATAATATTTTAAATATCCCAGAATTTGCTGACGATCTAAATTATCGTGATATTGAACTATTTGTAGATGAAATGCGGCATATTTCACATGTAACCCATATTGCGATGGATCACAGCATTGAATTAAATAAAGCCATACAATCAGCTAAACAAGAAAATTTGGAAATGATGCGCCATACCTGGCATTTGAAAGAGTATTTACATGATCCGAAGAATTTCAACACTTTGACTGCAAGTGAAAAGGTTGTCTTGTCAGCTAACAGGGAACATCCTTTTAAAAAGGGCTTTGAAGAAGAATTTCAAACTATAAAGTCCTCTATAACGCAAAAAGAAGCGATCACATTTGTCTTGAAAGAGCAAATCAGTCATCCTGCAGAAAAGATTGAAGAAAGACTTAGCAACTTACAGAGTATTCAATCATACTTAGCAGAAGATCCATTTAATGCATTTTCGAGAAATTTAACTTCGGTTGATCGTTTGCAAAGTTTGAGTAATCAAGCTATAGATAGCGCTATAAAGGAACTAAACAAGGAATTAAAGAATACCCTTGAACAAACCCCGGAGCTGACTAAAGGAGCTGCTATAGATAATTCTAAGGCACAATCATTGATATTGCCAGCTACCAATTGTAAAGGAGCAATAGATGTATTTCAAATGGTTGAATTGGCTAAACATTATGCTCCTTTGGTTGAACAATACTGGAAAGATTCAGCATTGCAGACAATCAGTGAATATGTTAATTCACCAGAAGGCAAACCCTATAATATGGTTTCATTATCAAGTATCCATAAAAGTTTAAAGAAATCTGAGCAAACACTTGATGTTAAAAATCGGTTATCACAAGTGGAACAAACTATTGATTCAATTAAGCAAACCATTAACCAAAAACCCTTCCTATTCGATGGGAAGAAAGAAATGGCACAAGCTGCAGTACATTTTCTAAATGAACAATTTGAAAAATCACATGAAAAAATGAAGGAACAGCCAAAACAAGAATTCCAATTGGAACAATAAAAGGAGTGAACGGAATGTTGTTAGAAAAATATGAAATTACGGGATCAGAGATGCCTATTTTTATGAAAAAAGAAGAAAATCATCTTACACATGAAGAGATTGTTTATCTTGGAGAAAGAATTGAAGAATATGTTAATGTCGGCTTTATTCCTGTCTATTTGGGAAATAAGCAGATGTTTGAGAAAGTATTTATTAAAGGGGTGGAATAATCTATGGCAGCGCCTGCAGCAAAAAAATTAACAGTGGATGATGTAAATAAAACCTTAGAAAACTCCCTGAAAAATATCTTTGAATCTGACCGTTTTAAAGACCTATTAAATGTAATGGCCAACACCAAAAACTATTCTTTGAATAATACTATTCTGATTATGACACAAAATCCAGAATCAACTATGGTTATGGGATACAAAGACTGGCAAAAATTAGGGCGTCATGTAACTAAAGGTCAAAAATCTATAAAAATCCTTGCACCATCTATCAAAAAGATGGAAATGGAGAAAATTGATCCAATCTCAAAGTCGCCCGTTCAGGGAAAAGACGGAAAGGTTATAACTGAAGAGAAAAAGGTCATTACTGGATACCTTACTGTTTCTGTATTCGATATCAATCAAACAGAAGGGAAAGAGATACCATCTGTAAGGGATTTTACTAACCGAAATATGGCCGAAGATGAATATATGAGCAAGTTATATCATGATTATAAAGCCTTTTTAACAGAATCAAAGGGCATGGTCATTGATGAAGCAACAACAGATGGAAGTGGGGGCTATTATGTTCCATCAACTAATGAAATCGTCATTAGTACGAATGTGAATCAAAATGATACTCAAAAGTTTCGGGTGCTTGTTCACGAATATGCTCATGCACAATTACATAATAAACAGTCAGAGATGCATAATCTTCCGAGAGGTCATAAGGAAGCTCAGGCTGAAAGTGTTGCATTTGTGGTCAATAAATATTTTGGCTTAGATACAAGTGATATTTCTACAGGATATATCGCTACATGGGCTGCAGATATAAAATTAGCGAAACAAGCATTAGGTGAGATACAAAAGAATGCAAATTTTATAATTGACGAAATTGAATTATTACAGAAGGAAAAAATCAAGTCATTCTATACTGAACAGTCAAAAGATTATGAAGAAGCAAAGGCAGTTCTTACTTCACACTGGAAAGTACCAGAAAAAGCATTTGATCCATCTACTAAGGAAGTTACCCAATTACAGTTAATCAATAAGGACAACGGTATTATCCTTTCTGGAAAACTGGAATATAGCGAAAAGCAGGACAACTATTACTTGAGAACAAATAGAAATCTTATTGAACCACTATCTGATTTATCTAAAAATGGCAAACTTGCTGTTCTAAATGTTGAAAAAAATTTGGATAAGATTGAGGAAATTTCAGAGTATAACCGTATTCCGGATCAATATACAGTTAGGAAAATCCGGAATGGTCCCTATGTAGTCCAAAGTACGGCTGGTAAAGATATTATTTCTAAAGGTTTCGAGAAGAAAGCAGATGCAGAACACTTTAAATTAAGGGCATCCATTGGCCAATCCTTACACCAAAAAAGTTTCTTTAACGCTGAAAGAGAAAATCTACAGTTGAAAGATGAAATGATTAGAATTGTTTCAGTAGTGGAATCACAGATTAATTCTACGGTTGGTGATTACTTGTCACATCACAGCAATGCTGATATTTCAATAGTTGGTCCAGGGGGTGCTGCAGTTGGATGGGCTTTACTAAAAAATCCAGCGATAAGAGATGTAGATCAACTTAATGAATTTGCTGAGAAAAATAAGTATATACCTTCTTATAAAGGCTTACAGGAAGCGATTGTACATTCAAATAAGAAGGAAAACTCTGAAAGGGAAAGAGAATTAAACATAGAGAGATAAAAAATAAAAGGCTGCCATAGGTAGCCTTTTATCTTTGGTAACAAACGTCAAATGTCCATTTAATTAGTGAAATTATTACTAAATGGAAAATGTAATCTTGATAGATTCTGTCGTTTGATGTAATATAAAGATAATTATTGTGTGTAATTATTACCAAAACTTTAGTGGAAATTAGAAAAAAACGCTAATTTTATAGATAAATAGTACCATATATTTCTCCTTTAAAAAAAAGGAAAAATAAAAAGCCCGATGTTAGAGCATCAGACTTTTTGGGAATTCTAGCGAACTCAAACCATGCGACCGGTTTTTCGCTAAATCATAATTTATATGTTCATTTTAACATAGAGCTGAAAATATTGTAAAGTCTTTTAGGGTATAATACTATAGATTTTAATTGGTATTTTTTGTATTTTATGCTCCTCTTTTATGAATATAAAATTGGTTTAGTGTTGAGTTTGTTCAATTCCCCAAATAATTGAGCAGATCAGCACTTTTTTGTTCTGCAGGAAGGGAACGCTATGACTAAACCAATTCATATTCCAGATATATTAACATTTATAACTCAAGGGCAACTTGTAAAATATAAGCCTATTAATAGTAAGGCTCCAATACAAAAGCAAATTCGTTATAGAAATCAGCAGGATATTTCCAAATATCATAAAGGAGTTGTCTTTGTTTCCCATAGCAAAAAGGATTTACTTATGGGAAGAGGGCATATTATTACATCATATGAAACACTAAATTCACAGTATAATTCCTTGTCTCATTGGACTCCTAATGTATTCAGGGGAGGTACTTACTATGACTTTAGTAAGAGGATAATAAAAGGGCATACGAAAGACAACTTGAAAGAAATTGGTGTATTTGGCATAGATATTGATTCTGAAAATGTACATCCTTATGATATTTTTTTAGCTTGTGATGAACAAGCGCTTCCTCGTCCAAATGTGCTATTAAAAACACCAAGAGGTTATCAAGCATTTTTTGTGTTGGAAACACCTTTTTTTATCCATAAGAGAGATAATTTTAAATCACTTAGAGTAGCAGAACGGATTGCACAGAATATTGTTGCAGCGCTCAGTTTTTCTATTCCGATAGATGCCAATTGTAATCCTTTTGGTTTTTTTAGAATACCAACTAACGATAATATCCTTTTTTT
The DNA here is from genome assembly GCF_047238185.1 of Bacillus kalamii. Taxonomy (NCBI): domain Bacteria; kingdom Bacillati; phylum Bacillota; class Bacilli; order Caryophanales; family Bacillaceae; genus Bacillus; species Bacillus kalamii. The sequence goes on from NZ_JBDFMI010000002.1 coordinate 45,793, forward strand.
TAATGATACGGCTATTAATACCAAAAGATTAATAGATTGGTCTGTTAAATTCAGTGACAAAGAAAAGGGTAATAGGATCTATTTTATTTCTCCTGCAGGAACATCATTGCAGCCTGGACATAAAAAATGGTATAGGGAAATTATTTGCAATCCGTCTATTCAAAGTGGGAATTATAATGCGAGTAGAAACAATGCTTTGTTAACGCTTGCACTTGCAAATTACGCAAGTGATGTTGAGTATGAAACAGCATACAATGAATTGGACCAGTTTAATTCTAATTTAGATGCTCCATTGAGTAAGCGTGAATTTGAAAGAACTTTAAAATCTGCTTATTCCGGCCGTTATAAAGGACCAAACAAGAGATATATTGAGGGATTATTAAATGCATGGGGTAAAAATGATATTAATTTAGAAAATACTGTGCAATGTTGGTATAAGTTTAAAAAGGACCGTAAGGACCGTATACGGTCCCATTATCATGAACGGGAAGAAGATATTCTGCTGACAATCAAAAAACTAATATCCCCAGAAAAACCGTTTATTACAGGCAGTTTAACTCAACTTTCTGAAATGTTTAATATGGCCGTTTCAACTTTTAAAGAAGTCATTAAAAAGAGCAAAATCCTAATAAAACAGGTTAAGGGACAGGGGAGAAATGCTTGTTCAATGCTTTCAACAAAGTCGATGCTGTGGAAGCATACTATCCTTTTAAAGCGTAGAAATGGTAATGAGACTGGATTATTAGCGTTCTTATCATTACATGACATATTGATCCCATCGAATGAAATAGTGGCTTTATTAGAGGAATTCGACACAGTAAAATTAGTGAATTCTAGAGAAAATTTTATACTTCATCCACTAATAATTTAATGAGCCAGTGTGCCATTACATATCTATAGTATCCTTGTCTCATGTTTTTAGCTGCTACCCAGATTATAGTTATATTGTTTTTTTATTCAACATAATTTCGTTTAAAAAAATAACATAAAATGTTATAATTATAAAAAAATTCAAGGGGGTTTTTGGATGGGGGAACAATTTAAGAGTTTTAATAAGACATTTCAAAGGATTCTTCTTTGTGGACGGTTAGCGAAAGATCCAGATATTAGATTTTTGGCTGATTCAAAGGCTGTTTGTAATTTTGCATTAATAGTGGAAGATAGGTCTGGTGCAGATTATATTCCTTGTGTTGCCTGGGGGAAACGAGCGCAGTTGATTAATGACTATTGTAAAAAAGGGACACTCTTACAGGTAGAAGGAAAACTAAAATCTAGTAAATATCTAGATTCAGAGCAACGGCAGCAGTTTCAGTTACAATTTGAGGTTAGTTCTGATATGACAAGTATTCTGTTATTTATGGATAATAAAAAGTTGCCTGAAAATGAAGGGGCCGGGAATAATGAGTGATTCTGTTATTGTGAACGAAGTTCTGAAAAAGATGTTAGAAAATGCTTTATCAAGTGATTTAGAAGCAGCAATTAGAACATTCGATTCTATTGTAAAAAAGTATACATATCTTTTTGATGGGGATGTATATCAAACACAGGCTGTCTTTGTTAAAGCTGTTTTTCAGGAAAATAAGTCTTTGTTAGACGAAGATGATAAGTTTAGTCTCGATGCTAGTAAGATTGTTAGTGAAATGCCAACAGAATTGAAAGAAGAATTATATAATCAATTATTCGCAAAATTTTTAAATAAGATGGATGTTACGGAATTATTAAAGGGCAGTGGGGAGGAATCATAGTATGAAGGTGGTTTTATCTGTCAGGTCTGATATGGCGTATCAATTTGTTACTAAGCTTGTAGTGCGTAAAACAAGGTTTTCTGATGTTGAATTTAGAGAAAAAAATGCTACAACCATAAAGGATCTTGAGGATGCAATTGAGTTTTTTAAAGCAGATTTGTATATTGTTGATCGTCAGTTAGAGGATTCAGAAGGTTTATTGCTTTTACTGGATAGGTTTCATTGTGAATATCTTGTTATTGAAAATGATATTAAGGCCATTACTTCATTAATTAATGCTAAGTACGGTTTGCCAGAAAAAGAAGTAGTTTTACAGGTGGAAGATGCTAATGACTCTGAGCCAATCTACTATGATAGTCCTAAAAAGGAGTTAGAGGAAGCCAGGGAATCAAAGATTATCGAAAAAGAAATCATTCGCACTCAATATAGATCCATTCCATCTAAGGTTATAGTTGTGGGTTCATTATTTAAGGGAGCTGGTTCAACTTTGCTAGCAACAAATTTAGCAAGAATGATTGGTCAAAGAGGGTTAGAAGTAGCTTATATTGAACATCCTCTTATAAAGCCTTATATGTTTGATTATCTGCAGATTCATATAAAAGATAATCCGTATTATGATGTTGCTAGAGAGATCCAACAGGAAGGAATAGCACGATCTGTAAAAAATAGTTATTATCAAAATAAAGTACATTGGCATGTGATTGATTCAAGGAAACCACCATTACAATCTTTTTCATATGAGAATTTACTGGTATTATCTCATTCGATTCCGGCTAATATTTTAATCTTTGATATATCGGATAGATGGTTAGATCCTGAAGTTCAAAAATTTCTTTATTTAGCTAATGAAATTTTTGTTTGTATTGAACCAGATCCTATTAAAATGGATTGGTCACAGTATGTATATGATGGAGATACGTCATTTAGAGAAAAAATGACGATTGATTTTTTTGAAAAAAACAAAGATTCCATAGATTACCAGTTTGTAACTATGAAATATAACACTCAAATAGATGTAAAATTATGGAATGTAATACAAACAAAAAAACCATTGGGCAAGTTATCATATATTCCATATCCAGATATTGTTGAAGCACTGTTTAAAAGAAAACTCCTTTATGATTTTGAGGATTATAATGAATGGTTTGAGGAAGAATTGAAAAGTGTTTTAGCGAAAATAGTACCAAAGGACTTCCTTGTTTTGGATAAACGTAAGAAAATATCACTAAAAGGACTATTCAATAAATAGGTAATATAGGTAAAAATTACTTGCTATTGCCAATATTAGCAAGTATAATATTTATAAAGGAGGTATTCATGAATACCGAATGTATATTCTATCTCCTTTTAATATATATGGTGATTAATACCTATACTGATATGAAGTGGTTAATAACGTGGAATATGTTGCATTATACATTGATGATTTTTTCAATTCCCCTTTATTTATATCTGCACATTCCAGTTATTAATATGGTGTTAATCATCATCATTAATTTAGTAATTGGAGTGTTATTCCGTAAAGTTTTCAGTACATACGGAGCTGGGGATATTAAAATGCAAATAGTCTTAGGAATCTATTTTTCAAGTATGATTCCAGGTGTGCCGCATTATATTGTAATTGTGCTATTGCACACACTCCAACATGTATTATCGGTAATAATTACTCTTTTTTTAATTATTACGAGGAAAGTTTTACAAAGGGATACCATTCAATTTGGTAAATATGTAATAGATTCAGAGGGGATACGTTCGCCAGAAGCAGTACCATTACTAATCACAACCCTTTGTATGCATTTAATATTTTTATGATGGGGGAAAAGAACATGCAAACAAAAAAGGTAATTGTATCTACAGTTTTAGGGGCTAGTTTATTGTTTAATGCTGTACCATTTGCAGGAACTACCGGGAACATTATGGATGTTAAAGCTTCGACGATTGTTCAAAATGCAATTTTTAAGGATGTACCTGCATCGTCATTCGCTTTTAGCGCAATTAATGATTTAGTAAATCGTAAAGTAGTATATGGGTACAGTAAGGATAAATTTGATCCGACAGGAACGGTTACTAGAGGACAGTTTGCCACAATGTTAGCAAGGGCATTAAATCTTCCTCTTGCGGATAGTAAATTTAAGGATCTACCTAAATCAAAAGCGTTGTATAAAGATGTATCTAGGGCTGCTGTTGCAGGGTTGATCAAAGGGAATACAAAAGGCTATGTGTATCCTGAAAAAGCCGTTTCTCGTGCAGATATAGCCGTTATGATTGATCGTGCAATGAATATTAAAGGTAAATTTACCGAATCTACTAACTTATCCTTTAAAGATAGTGGATCAATACCTAATTATGCTTTAGAGAGTGTGAAGCGTATGACAAAATACGGAATCATATCAGGAAAAAGTAATAATACATTTGCTGGTGGTGAATTTGCGGATAGAGCCACTTCATCGGTATTTGTGTACCGTATGTTAAATGTATTGGAAAATAACACGTCTTCAACTCCAACACCGCCTGTAACACAACCAGAGAAACCAACAACACCACCGACAACGAATCCAGGACAGCCATCAGGAGATTGGCATAAGTGGAGTATAAACCAAATTGAATCCGTAGTCGGAGAATATAAAGTTCTAGAGCGTTCAGGAGATAAGATTTTTGAACAAGATTATGTGAAGCTATATCATGAAACTTTGAATGATCCAAGATATAGTCAATCTATGAAGTCACCACAAGAGTATTTTAAAGGTATGACAGAAGAGTTAGAGCTGAGTTATAGAAATTTATACAACTCGTATCCTAAAAAAGAAGTGATTTCTTTTAACGATGTTCCATTCAGAAACTCTAAGATTTTTTCTAAAACTATTGCTACTCCAACATCATCTTTCAATAAAGGATTAGCTGCAACTGTTCCAACACCTCCAACGATTGATGGAAATAATTTAATTGATTTACATACGTACACTAAAAATGCTGTAACGTATTCAAATAATAAAGCAAAAGTTACAACATTGAAAAATACACCATTGGCAGTAGCTGATAATACTGATTTTTTGGTGGATTTTGTGAGTCTATTCAAAAATACAAATAATATGGTTAAAGTAACAAATGGTGGATATACATTAGAATTTGAAGGCAATATAGTTAAATTGCAAAAAAACAGCAATATGGCCACAGTTAACGGTCAAAAGGTCACATTGTCAGCGAAAGTAACTGAGGATAATAGTGTGGTATCGGGTCCGATTGTTTCTATTGCAGATAAATTAGGGCTTTCTACAAGACAAATGACTCCTAAATATCCAACAGCACTTAGAGTTGAGATTGCGAACTATCCATTAGAAAAGGATGGGTTTTATTGGATAGATTAAAATACAGTTTAATTATTTTAATATGTGCACTTTTAATTCTTTCAGGGTTACCAATTTCTACTTTTGCGGCTTACCCACCAGAGGCATTACGAAGTTTAGATAATCAAATAAAAATGTCAACTCAGGAACAATGGACGCTAGGGGATAAAAATTATCAATATAGGATAACAGGATCAGACTTCTATAATGCTGATTTTATGTATGAATCAAACTGGTATGTTGCTATTGATAAAATACGAAACACTAAGATGATGATGCTAATGCGCCCCCGTTCCAAACAGCAATCAGGACGGACTTTTGCTCAAAATCAAGATGTTAGTTATTGGGCTAAGGCGTTTAACGGGAATGTTGATTTTGTAACGAAAACTGCTAATGAAGAACCTACTCGAATAAGGAGTGTTTTAACTAACGACCTTATAACACGCTCTTATAGTCGAGATATTGCAAAATGGTCTGGGGCTAAAGTTATAGCTGTAAAAGGTTTAAATAAATATGATGAGGCAGGTTTACAATTAGCAGAAGCAAACTTTCAAACTACTCCTTTTCCAAAAGCAAGCCTTAGTCTCCCATCGACTGGAAAAGAGAATATACCTTTCAATATAAGTTTAAACGGTGAAGAATTTTATCCTTCTGATTACTATGAGACACGTGAAGAAGTAAATTACGAACTGTCTCTAGATGGAACTGTTCTAAGATCAGGGCAAAAAGGAACCAACACTTTTACCGATACTTTGATACAAACTAAACCGAAAGGTACTTATACTTATATTTTAAAAGTATGGGATCAGGTAAAAAGAGCAACCACTGTTAAAAAGACAATTGTGATAGGTGATGCTGCCCCACCGCCTACTGAAGGAGGGGCTTGTCCAGAACCAAGAGAAGTGCCTAAAAGATATGAATATGAAATGGATCTAGAAGTATACAGATTGGATGGGCGTACTGCAGAAAAAGGAACATCAACTAAGACAGATGTATATGTGAAAAGAGCTGATTTTTCTTCTTCCCGGCAACAAGCTAAAGATGAATTTAATGACTACATTGCAGAGGTCCAGGAACAACAAAGGCACTGCGAAGAGATTCTGAAAAAGGCAGAGGATGATAAGAAAAAAGCTGAACAAGACAAAGCAGACGCAGAAAAAGCAAAAGTGAAAGCTCAAAGCGATAAAGCAGCAGCAGAGAGCGCTTATGCATCTTGCCAGGCTACAAAACCAGATAAGAATGGAAAGAAGCCAGATTGTTCAGGATACAGTTCCCAAATTTCAGCAGCAGCAGCAGCTATAACTACAGCCCAGAATAAGATTAATGAAGCCCAGAAAATGATTGAGCAAAAAACAAAGGAAATTGAAGCTGCAAAAAAAATGATTGAAAAGTATAAAGATCATATTAAAAAGGCTCAGGAAGAATTAGCGTATATAGGCCAGAAGGAATCTGAATATTCTGTAGTTTATCCGAATGTGAAGTTGTACTTTAATGATTCACAGGTTTCTAGCGTTAATGTGTCATTAAGTGAAGGGGAAGGGCCAAAGCGTTATACCTTCCCAAGTTGGACTCTTAACAATGATGGAACCATTATGGCGCAGATTAATGAGGATGGTCCCTATAATGAATTTCAATACCAACCTTTAGAAGATAGAAATGAAATTTCATTAGGTTATAACAATCGTGTTGGAAATGACTTGTACTCAAGTAGTTCATCAAATAACTGGAAAGACACACCTATTTATATAAGCAGTCATGATACAGCAGCTTGTGGGAGACCAGAAAATTATTTCTCAGATTCGGCCATTGAAGGTGTAGTAAGGACCATTAATGAAGATGGTTACAATAGAGAGCTAAAAGAAAGAGTAACAAGCCGTTTTGTAAAATTACCAAGAGATAAAATGAGAGCTGGATTTGGCTTTAATTATACGGTTGCGACAACATATGAAAATGAAGATAACGAGCCGGAACCCACCTTTGCTACAGGTACAAAAGAAGCACATTCTTTTTTTCCTACATTAGTAAATTATTTACCTTATAAGAAAGATCCAGCCATCGTTGGTTATTATTCAAATAAATCACCTATATATGAAGTTGAAGGATATAACGTAGGAATGGAAACTTTACAGCCTAATCAATCAGGCAGAGAAGTGAAATCCTGGGATCTACCAACAGTTGCCGTTGAGGAATATAGTGGAAATCTTTTTGCTGTAAGAAATAATGATTATTTACATCATGCAAAAAGGGAACCAAACGAAAAAGTCTTATTAAAAGATCGTGAAGGAAATGTTATTAATAAATGGTTTGTTGATTTTACTCAACCAGATGGTTACTACAACTTTAAAGTAAGGACCTATGAAGCAGGGGTTAATAAACTGAACACTTGCCAAGATGGAAGAGTTTTAGTTGATGGAACTATTATTGGTGATGAAAAAGGGAATGATGATTTTGTTAAAAGATCTGTCATACCAGAGAATCCTTTCCCGGCAGGAACAGGCTGGAACTGGAAAAATCAATTAACAATCATTAATAATCTTACTGGCTGGTATAGAAATTGGTATGAACACCCTACAAGCATTCCAGCAAGCGAGAATAAAAAATCATTTGATTTAACTATTGATAAAATTCGTGAAATTAAAGAATACAATAAGACGTTCGGTCATGAAATCAAATTGGACAAGCATTTTGAGAATACTGTTCATTTGAAGTGATCGTCAGGAGGTAAAGCATGTCTAAACTAACAATGGGAGCCTTCGCTTTATTATTGTTTATCTTTTTTACCGTATTTGCATTCAGCCAGCAATATTTAACAGTAGCAGATAGTGACAACGAAACATCTGTTACAAACTCGACCAGAAACGCCATGACACAAGCGATAAATTGGGGAAATGCCAGAGTAAATGAAGATATAACGATTAATGAGAAAGCAGCCATACAAGCTGTTGTTAGACAATACGGTGATAATGCTGACTTTTTTGACGGTGAGCGCTATGTAAATGTACATAGCCTATCTGAAAATCCTCCAATGTTGGCAGTAGATACTTATACTACTGTCAACACTCCTTTTCAGGGAATGGCGAACAGGTTCACTAAGGAAAATAAAAGCGATGAAAACATCACCAGAAGCCGAGAAATAGTCATATTTGAAGCTAAAAAGCTCATTAAATAAGGAGAATATCTATGAAAAGTAAATGGAAAAAAAGAATAGTAGCACTACTAACTGTAATTGTGCTTGTTTGTTCGATTCTTATTTTTACAAAAGTGAGAATAAATGCAGAAATGAATGAAAAACCGATTGTCGTTTCAAAAATAGATATACCTCCAAGAACCGAGATTACTGAGGATATGCTTGAAACAATTGTTGTACCTACTAAAAGTGTTCCAAGTAACGCAGCAAGTGAAGCAAAAGACATTATTGGAACCTGGACAAAGGCGGGTTACGGAATTCCAGCACATAGTTATATTTATGATAACAAGGTGACTGTACAAGATAAAATGCCTGATGCCGGGATTCTTGAATTAAAAGAGGGAGAAGTGGCTTTCCCGTTATTGGTAGATTTAGAAACATCTTTAGGAAATAGTATCATTCCTGATACAAAAGTAGATTTATATTTTAGATCTCTATTAAAAGATGAAGATTCAGACAAGGCTCTTTATGGAAAATTAGCATCCCAAGTAAGAGTGGTATCGGTGAAAAATGCCGATGCAGCTAATGTATTTGATCCGGATGAATACAGTAAAGGAACTTCAAAAGAAGCAGATGGCAGCAATAAAGCAAATTTCCAAACAGAAGAAAACTCAATGGCTAAGATTTATATTTTTGCAGTTCCTTCTAGTTTGAATGAACTATTAAATAAAGCGAAGCTACTTGGTGAAATCGTTCCGATTGCCACAGGAAAACAATCTAAAAAAGATTTAACAGACGATTTAAATGATGTAAAAGCTTATATCTATACTTCTTCTTACAAAAATAGTTTCTCTGAAAAAGATGTAGAAAAAGCAACAGCTTCAAAAGACAGTGAAAGTGAGGGAATCTAATGACTAAAGTTGTCAGTTTTTATGGGGCATCACATTCACAAGGGAACAGAACACTATCACTTACAATGGCAAAAATGCTGGCGGAAAGTGACTATAAAACACTCTATGTAGAGCTGGATCTATACAAGCCATCGGTTGCAATTGCTACTCAAATTACTGATGAATTGAGAAATACAAATGTCTATTTTCAAAATGTAATAGATAAAAATGTTTGGTCTATAGATCCTTACGTACTTAATAGAGCTTACTTACTGAATGCCAAAGCAAAATCTAAGCAATTGTATAGTCACTTGCCGGATAAACTTGACTTTTTAGTATTACCAATTGATTTTAATTTACGTGAATTCCCTGAAATAATTAACGGTGAAAAAGAATCAGAGAAGAAAGCCCATGAGTTTATTGAAAAATTCATGTATACATTAAACACAAGTAACTATGATTATGTCATTTTGAAACTACCTGTAGAATTAAGATCCATTTTCGGTTTTGAAATGATTGCTGCAAGTGATCACGTTGTTCATATTGTTACGCCAAGTGCAAATCGAATTAACGAAGGTAAACAGGTCACGAAGTTTTTAAATAATAATATATTTGGAATTGAGGATAAGTTGATTAATGTTATTAATCTTGCTTCTAAAGAAGTTCCGAATGAAGAGTATTGGGATCTATTAGAAGATCCGGTTATTGTTCCATATGATACGCATAGGCAGCAACAAGAATTTGAAATGAAATTTGGTTCGAGTTTGATAGAAGAGTCATTGCATATATTAGCTGACAGGCTTGATGCCGAACTAACAATCCAAAACAAGAGAAATAAAAAATCATTCTTCAAAAAGTAAGGGGGGGAATCAATGAGAAATCTTATTAATTACGAATTGTTACCACCAATGAAGAATGAAATTAATATAGAGCGATTACTCTTTTTTAAGCAACAAACTTCTAAAAAGGGCGGTAACTTAAAATATGCTTCCAATAAGATCAGCGCTGAAATTACAAAGAAAGTAAAAGACTATCTTGCTAACGAAGAATATCGAAAAATTATAATGGACTCTTTTGGAAATCGAGTTAAACAGGAGTCATTAAAAAATATTATTCACTCTTTTATTTCAAGTAAAGACTTTTTGGCGAAGTACGGCCCTCAATTATCTGAATTTGAATTAGTAGATTTAACCGAATTTTGGGTTGAAAAAATTGCTGGAATTGATGTTTTGCAACAATTAGCAGAAATTGAATCCGTTACTGATATTAAGTGTTTAGATTGGAATAATATATGGGTGGATGATATTGAAAAAGGGATGTACAAAACGGATGTAACATTTGAAAGTGAAGAGGATTATGTAGAATTATGTATTCGTTTTGCCCAGGCATCTAGTAAATCATTTTCACATGCAGAGCCATCTGTAGATGCTATTTTCCCTTATATGCGTGTTAATTTTGTTGGACAAGATTTATCACCTAAGATTAGTCTTTCGATTCGTTTAATCTCAAAAGAATTAAGACTATCAGACGAGTACATTCAAGAATCTGGCTATGCAACACCATTGATGATGAACTTACTAAAATATACATTTGCAACGGAAAGCCATCTAATTTCCGGAGCAACAGGTACAGGTAAAACAGAACTATTGAGATATGCAACTAAAGACACTAAGAATAGAAAAAATATCATAATGATTGAGGATACACCAGAAACATACTTAGATGAAATTTATCCTGAAAAACCGATCAATATGTGGCGTAACCGTCAGGCAAATAATGAAAATCAAAAGGATTTTGGTTACACCTATCATATTCGGAATGCTATGCGACAGAATCCTTTTTATATCTTTATTCAAGAAAGCCGGGGGGCTGAGTCTGCTGAAATTTTAAAAGCAAACGAAACAGGTCACGTAGTAAATACAACTCTACATGCATTTTCTGGGATTGATGCTGTTTATAGAATGATTGATTTATGCCAGGAAGCGCAGCATCATCCAGATTCATATTACGGAAAAAGGATTACACGTAGTTTTTCTATTGGCCTACACATAAAACGCTATAAAAATAAACGTGTTCTTAATGAAATAGTCGAATATATAGGTTATGAAGAGGGAGAAGTGAAGGCGAATGTATTATTTGAATATGATTCAGTCGCAAAGCGCCATATCAAAAAAGGAACCCTTTCAGAAGCTTTATGGAAAAGATTATTAGAAGAACATGAGGATCTTGAAGAACTTGAAGATCTATCTCCGTATAAAGTTTCAATGGTTCGATAAAGAGAGGTGAACATAAAATGAATAAAATAATGCTAATTACAGTAGTTGGATTAACAATCATTTCGATTTTAACCTATATATCGGTAATTCGATTTACTGAATTATCCTTCAGCAATAAAAGACAAAGATTATCAAACTTGCTAAGAGGAAAAGATGTAGATCGAAAAAGTACAAATAAGGTCATCGAATGGCTTGAAAAAAAGAATCTATTAAGATTTATAAGTTCAACTCATATAATGCATGAAGCGAAAAAATATGGTGTGACTATTACAAAACAATCCTATCTCCTGACCTTTTTAATTGGTTCGGTACTTGGGGTAATTATTATGTTTGTTTATTTTCGACCAGTAATTTTCCTGCTTCCTTTATCTATTATCGGTGGATTCATTGCCAATCATGTACAGTTACAGAAATTCCGCAAGAAATACATCATTGAATTGGATTCAAAAATATCAATCTATATGTCAGCAATGGCAACGGCATCCGGAACTTTCGGAAACGTGACGGATGCTCTAAGATCCATTTTACCTTCATTAGAAGAACCAATAAAAGGTGACGTTGAAGAAGCTTTAATTATGCTACAGGATGGTAAAACTGTCAGAGTCGCTTTTTCTAAAATGAATCAAAAATATAAAGAAAAGCACCTTAAACTCTTTCATGATCAATTAGATGCAATAGCCAAAAGTGGAATGGATACATTAGATTCTTTACGTAAAGTTGCTTTTAAAATGAAGAGAAAAGAAACATATCGCAGAAGATTAAAGACGGAGCATAAACAATCTTTAAAGGCATGGAAAACATTTGTATTCCTTAACTTATCAGCCCCATTTCTGTTCATCATAGCCAGCATGGACAATTACAATATTGTAATGAATCATATCGCTACTTCTATTGTTTTCTTGATAACGTTCAGCTTAATTTTTGTTACATGGAGACAACTTGAGAAACTAGAAATTTATGATCCTACTGCAGATGAAGAAATTGAGGTTTAATCACATGGAAAGGAGGAAAGCTTTGTGGCCATATTATTAGTACAAGCTGTTCAAGTAATTGCAGTCCTAGCAATTGTAGTGTCCGGATACAAAACTGTTCAACTTGTTCTGGAAGCTAAATCGTCAAATAAATTTGTATTAAAGAGTTTTTTCCAGAATAAAGAGGAAGCTAAACTGCAAATCAAAGAACAGATAGGGTTAATAGAGCGATATACCTCTTTTAATAAATACAAACGCTATTTAGAAATGAAGTTGCAAGAAGCTCGACTTGAGACACCTGTAAACAGATTCATTCTACAATGCGTATTAATGTCTGTTTCTATTCTAATAGTAATGCTGTTTATGTATTCTTTTACTCATTTAAAACTTTATATTTATCTGGCAATTCCATTAGCAATCTTTGGTTATATGATTCCAAATAGAATTGTAAAGAAAAATCTAGCTTACTATGAGCAACAAATGAAAATCCAGTTACCAGAGTATCTTTCAAATTTTGCTATTTTGTTATCAACATATACACCATTTGAAGCAACAAGAAGATCAGTAGAATATGCGGGATCAATTCTAAAACCATTAGTTGAGCAGATGGTACAAGATATTGAATTGTCTCCTTCATCTACAAAGCCATATGAGAAATTTGCTGCTGCAGTTGGATTGAGAGAAGCAAGAGAGTTTGTTGTTGCTTTACAACAAATTATGAAAGTTGATTCAAAAAATAGTCAAAAGATTATTGAGGATCAGATCACAATTATGGAACAACTAATTGAAGAAGCAGAAAATGAGCAAATTATTGCTCGTCCCGACAAGGTCCATTATTACATCATGCCAATGCTATTTACTATGGTAGCAATCATATTTACATTCGTCTTTGTCATGCTTGCAGATTCATTTAGTAATTTATATTAATAATTATTTAACTATTCGGAGGAATTTAAATGAAAACTTTAAACAATTTAGCGCTAAAAGTGAATGCGAAATTCAACCTGTTTAAAAGTAAAACCACATCATTTTTGAAGGACCAGGCATCTGTTAAAACAACAACAGAAGAAGGAGTTTTAACCTATGCGGCTGTTGTTCTCGGTATTGTTATCCTGGGATTAGTTTTTGTATGGCTTACTGGCGGATTCACAGCTATTGGTAATTTCTTTAATGATGGAATTACAGGGAAAAATACCAAGCCTGATGGTTGGGGCAAGTAAGAAAGCAAATTGGAGAAGAGAAGGGTTAATTTTCCTTTCTCTTTTTTCTTCAAAGGGAGTGGAGTATTTTGAAAGGGTATGTAGGTACAGCTTTTGTATTATTAATGACACTTTGCTTTTCGGTTTTTATACCTGATTTAATTGTATATGGAACACTAAACTATAAGGCAAACGCCATCGTAGAATCTACAACTAAAGAAGCAGAAATGTTAGGGGGTATAACCCCGGAAGTAAAAACATCTATGGATGAAACCATTAAGCAATATGGATATGATCGGCAAAAATACAATGTGGAATTCGGAAATTCAGGGAAGATGCAGCAGGGTGGAAAATTTACTGTAAAACTAAGCTCTGAATACACATTTAAGGCATTTAATTTACTAGGTACGGGCGTAGGAAAGTTTACATTGCCTGTTGAAGCAGAGGACTCAGGAATTAGTGAAGTATGGTATCGGAATTAAAGGGTGATATGCTTTGACATTAAAATTAAAGGCTCTATGTACAAAATCTTGCTTTGATAAAACTATAAAGACTGATGGGAAAATCAATCATATACAAAGATTTCAAAAGGGGAATATTTACACAGTAGGCATCCACAATAATTTATACTATTTGGTTGATGAACATGGAATCTTACATGAATTTAACAGTGACTATAAAAAATTCTTCCAAATAGTATTAAATTAGTTATATATATATATGTTAATTTTTAAAAGTATTTTTTTCAAAAACTAGGAAATATTTCTGTATGAATTTATATAAAAAGAGGGTAATCTATAAATAAAAAGTGTAAAAATAATAAGTATGAAGGTGTTAGGAGAAATTATATGAATTACCCATCAAAGACATTTAAAATACAAGCTAAATATAAAAAGCTATTTCAAGTCTGTCTCGATGTGGTAAGTAGAGATAAATCCGAGTTAACATCTGCTTTGTTGAAAGAGAAAATAGGTTTAGTCAATTTTAACTTATTACCTACTTATGATTTTAATGAATTAATCAGTACAATGATTTATAATCTGAAAATCCTTGTTGATAAATCATCATACAATGAAGTAAAATCTTTTATTCAACATCATGAGAAAGTTAGTGAAATACTACCTTATTTATCTTCTATTAGTAATCATTTAACAGGGCTACATGTAAGAGTTTCTAATGATATTTCTAAAATAGTTTATCAATTAAAAAAAGAAACACTTGGAGAAGTTATCGAATTAGCGATTTTGTGGTTTGTTATTCAAAGCTCTAAAGAAACATACAATTTAATTAAATTTACGGTACAAAGCATATAAGGAGCAACCTTTGATCTAATAGAGGTTGCTTTTGTCTTATCTAAATTTATTCAAATTAAGCATGAGGAAAAGAGATAGACCAGGAACTATTTTCTATGAAGTAAAGGTTGTTATGATAAAAGGTTATCATCTATAGTCAGTAAAAAAAATTACATGATCGAGGGTGAAAACAATGGAAGTAGAGCGTATTAAAGGAGGTTGGGCCAATGTCCCAGAAAACCTTAAAACTAAAACACAATTAAATAAAATAGGACTAAAACCAATAGATGAAAATAAGCCAAGAGCAGAGGTATGGAGCTATAAAAGCTGGTATAAGCTATATGATATTGAATTAGATACTAAAGCTAAGAAAAAGCCCTCAGAAGCTCAATTAAGCGCATTACAGAAAGCACTAGATGCAAGACTCCAAAAACTAACCTGTGAACGCTGTAACAAGCCAGAAACGGCATTTAAACACCTAGTTTTATTAGAGGGAATTAAATTATGCCGTCACTGTTATGGAGAAGCCGAACGGAAATTATTAGAACAATTAGGAAAAGAATGTGCGCTGCAGACCTTTGGAAAGTGGTATAAAGAGGATTTTTACATACTTGATACCGAAACTACATCTTTAGAAGGGGAAGTTATAGAAATATCAATCGTAGATGCAAAGGGATCTGTTATTTTTAATGAATTAGTAAAACCATTTGGCCCTATATCACTTGATGCAAAAGCAATTCATGGCATTACAGAGGAAATGTTAGATGACAAGCCGACTTTTAAAGAAATTTATAAAAACCTTAAACCAATTTTAGAAAATAAATTAATTCTTATATTCAATGAGATTTTTGATCGGGAAGCAATATTTAGAAGCTGTGATAATTGGAAATTAAAAACTCCTAACTGGCAAACGGATTGTGTCATGAAGGCGTATGCTGATTATATTCAAACGGATAGATACGTTTCCTTAGCCAATGCAAGTGGGCAATGGCCAGCCCATCGTGCATTAAACGATTGTCAATCCACTTTAAAGGTCATTCAAGATGTTTGGGCAGACTTAGATTTAATTGAGGAAAAAATCGAATAAAGTCTTTGGGGAATTATAAATATAAAAATAAACTACCTAAATATCAAGGTAGTTTATTTGGTATGTACCCAAGATTATCAAGGTTTCGACAAATGTAAGCGCTTTCACACACTTACAAATAAAAAATTTGACGAATCTAGGAAACTATGATATACTACATGTATAGGAGTGTATTGAAAAAGTTTCACTCTTACACCCTATGCTTTGTTTCTCCGCAAAGTAACTATAGCATAGGTGCAACAAAAAATGCAAGGTGGAACCTAGCATTTTTAGAAATTACATAAATTGGATTAGTAAGAATAACTTTTTTTCTACCTCCTAAATACATAAGGAGGTACGCTGATATGACGTTCGTAAGAGAACATGTGCGTGCTGCTCATATGGTAAAGGGCCATTTCCGATCAGGAAAATGGATCAATGCCTACATGATGCCAACATGTACAATCGGCTCTCATTTTAGAAGAATCTAAAATGAGAAAGGAAAGCGCTTAGAAATAAGCGCTTTTTTTATTTTACCTGTATACATAAATCATTGTTATGTGAATAATAAGGTGAAAAGTGGTGACAGCATGTATATATCGCCTATGTTACTTCAAACAGCCCTGGAGCCATTTAATTCCGACCAATATCTATTTGAACCGAAAAGTAATGGTGTTCGGTTGTTGCTACATTCTAAGTCTAATGAAATTACCGTTTTTACAAGGCATGGCACAAACTTAACAGGGCGCTTACCTGAGATAGAAAGTTTGTCATTGCCTGATTTCTATTTAGATGGGGAATTAGTTTGTTATAAAGAAGGACAGGAAGATTTTGAGTCAGTTATGTCTAGGATCAATGCCGCAAGTCCTCGAACTATTCAAAAAGGGTTTCATGATAATCCTCTTATATATATCGTTTTTGATATTTTACAGTCACAGGGCAATTGGATTGTTAAATTACCTCTAATGGAACGGAAAAAAATCTTATCTGCAGTGTTGCCAGAAAGTACGCATTTAAAGCAAACAATCGTTTCTGCCGATTATGGCAACGAATTATTTAACCAGGTTAAGTTGCTTGAAATGGAAGGGATAGTGGCCAAGAAAAAAAATTCTTTTTATGAAATTGGCCAAAGGTCAAAATCATGGTTAAAGATAATCAATTGGCGTTATTACATTTGTTTTATAACGGGTTTTAAAAAAGAACAAACCGGATGGCTTTTAAATATGGATGGCCAAAATGTAGGTGTAGTGGAATTTGGTATGAATCCTGTTCATAAAGAAGCATTTTACAGAATATCAAAAGGAATCATTACCTCTGAAAATGAGCGTTATGTGTACATAGAACCATATATAAGATGCAAAGTGAAGGGAAGAGGGATTTTAAGAAGTGGTTTAATCATGACGCCAGTATTTGTAGAATTTATTGTTGGTTAAGCCCTGGTATTTTAAAAGGGATTAAAGGAAAAAATCCAACCTTTTAGTAAATTAAAGAGGGTTGGATTTTATTTATACTACATTCGGAAAGCATACAAAAAAGTATTTTTGTATGCTATTTATCCAGCCATTTTATAGGCAACCTATTTAAGCTTGCCTATAAAAATATTGCTTCAGCAATATGACGAAATGAAAAGCCATCCGGTCTTTTCATTTCTATGGCTCATTCCCTCTAAAAGATCCGTTGTCGAAACGGATCTTTTAGATTGAACAGCTTCGCTACGCTGCGCCTTTCAACTCCTGCCGGAGAGGGTGAGATAGTGGAAACACACTCCTTCCAAAAGCTCTTAACCCTACATTTTCCTCACTTATTAATCAAGACCACGACTGCATGACTTATTATTGCTATCGCTAATAATAAGACACCTGAAAGGGCATAATCCGGCCTTTCAGGTTACATGCCCTCATGCAAGTCGCATCTTGCGTATGCGAGTCTTGACCGCATTGTGAGAAAAATTCCAGTGACATTATATGAACTAAGCATTAAAAAATCTCACTTCCGATTGTTTTTTTCAAGAGTCAAATTTGGAAGGAGTTGTTTAAATATGAAATTTGAAAAAATCATTGAAGTAGTAACCGTTAAACAAATAGTTAAAGAGGTTGAAACGGCAACTATAACAAGTCCAGATGCTATTGCTGCTTATGCGCAAGAACTTATAGGTGATGAAACTAGAGAAAATATGCTAGTGTTTTATTTAAACACTAAAAATAAGGTGGTTGCTTATTATAAGGCGCATATAGGCACACTGAATGCCAGCATCGTTCATCCAAGAGACGTTTTTGCGCCAGCTATCTTACATAATGCAGCATCAATCATAATGGTCCATAATCATCCATCGCACAACTTAACCGAAAGTAGAGAGGACAAAGATGTTGCAGCACGTTTTGTAGAATGTAGCAAGTACCTGGGAATTGACTTGCTGGATTTTTTGATAGTTAATCCATATAGCTTTAACAGCTTTAAAGAAAAAGGTTACATCTAATAAAATAGGCCCTGAACTAATGATAGATCAGGGCCTAATATTTTTTTTGAAATTAACCTAACTTCAATCGTACCTTTCATCCGATAAACCGTCCCGTTTTATCGGAAAATGCCAATAAAACTATCCGAATTCAACAGGAAATTCGGATAGTTTGGAGATGTATAAAAAATTTTCTGTTATTAGGCGATTGCCTTCCATAACTGCCATGCTGCTTAAAGTCACGCAACTCAATTTTCGCTATTGCCTAGTTATCTTATACTGACAGCAATAGTTCCGAAAGGTTTTCAGCCTTCTATTCCATCCACTTTAAGATAACTATACAGTATTCAAGCAGACTTCTTTTCGGACCTAAACGACACTTATAGGACTTATTTTTATTCTTGTCTGAAAAATTAAATTTTATACTAAAAATTTCAGAGATACTAAAGAAAGTGAGTGCGATTGGTTGTTTATGGAAATAGTATTGATATAATTATTACAATAAGTATTCGTGAATACCTTGAATTTCAAATAAAAGGAGGTGTAATTTTGAGGAAAAATCATTTTATTAATTCATATTCATTGTCTTTAGTTGCAATCTCTTGTTTGTTATTGATGTTTCTAAAACCGATTGGACTTATTTTCTTTTTACTATCAGCGATAACAATTGTATTAAGAGGAATTACTATAAAAAAATTTGGGAATTCAGACCAAATTATAAAATAGAAAATTGCTACTTCCCATGCTATAATTAGGAAAGACGAGATGCGCTAACATCCCGTCTAACCGATGTAACCTTGCTCGTCGTGTGAGGTTGCCTAATACGTTTATTTCATAGAAACCGCCCTCGGCTGCTACGCTTTCGGGTGGTTTTCTTTTTGGATTTTCTATATAAACTACCTACAAAACAACAACCTTCCTTTTTTGTGGCAGCACGACAGACTCATTGGAAAAAAAGTTCGTTTTTCCATGACTCTGTAACGTGTCGCTTCATTCCTAAATGGTCCGATAATATGCATCTGTACGTCTTTTTAAGACTACATCTGCTATATTCCTGTCCCATTTGCTTTTCAGCCGGAATAAACGAGCCAAACACCCTAAAACACAAAATCTAAGAGCATAAGGAAAGCAGCCAAAATCGGCTGCTTTTTTTATGTATTATTTTCCTCTTTTGCCTTCCGCACTATATCCGTCAGAAACCGACTAAGCTTTCGATTCGCACAGATTCCTAGCCTTCGGCCTATGCGAATTGAAAGCTAAGACGGTTGCCAGCATGTAAAGGGGCCATAAATTTTTTTCTCCATTTAAACCCTTTACGGAAGAAAAAATTTTATGTCTTTAACCCTTTACACGCTGCCAATCTGACGGATACATGCTCCATGTCAAAAGGGAAAAATAATCCCTTCTGGGCCTTCGGCTTGCGGAAAGGCAAAACCAAAAATAAAAAGGATGATGAAAACATGATAGTAAATCTGAAAGCTCAAATTCAAGAGATCAAAGAAGAAATTTACAAAAGACTTCAAGGTAACGAATACATAACCACAATTGATCAAGAGCTTGAGTATCAATATTATACAGGTTCTATCTATTACATGAGCCATTGTTCCGTTAATGATTGCAAAGTTTTAATTCGAGTTGATCCTTACAATATGTCGGTTACAGCAAAGTTTGAAAAACACCCAGAAACTGGCCCGTTCTATTTGTTCAATTTATAAGTGTGAAGGGGATGTTCCCCTTCCACTCTCATAAAAAAATCAGAATAAAGGGGATTTTAAAATGCCAAAAGAGAACAGCTTTTTTAGAACCATGATTGAAGAAAAGGGATTAATGAATGACATTTTAGAGGTTGAATTTGAAGGATTAATAAACCTTATGGAAGTGCCTGTATTAGTCAGCCATTTGGAAAATGCGCCAGCCCATGAACAAGTGATAATAGAAAAACAACTTAGAAATATTGACTTGATAAATGCTGATATGAAAGAACATCTTAAATTTTTGTTTGAATGCTATCTGAATGAGAATTGTAAAACGAGATTTTTAAAGTAACAGGAACCGTTCAAACAAAGCCAGCCGGAAGGAGTGAATCCTTCCTTCCGGCATTAAGTCTGAAAGGGGAATTTATTTATGATCAAAAGATTAATTAAGAGTAGAAGTGCAAAAAAATCAGATAGAGGTACATATTTACAAGATCCGGAACTCACTGCTACCCAGTTTAAAGTTGGGACACCTATCACTTATGTAATTGATAAGCATAAACAAAGAATATCCATTGTTCCTTCTGCGGAAACAACGAAGAACAAAGTATCTAAAAGAGTTAGAAAAAATTTGATCAATCCGGTTATTGATCTGAGAAGCAAGGAGATCCTCACTTTATTTAAAGATGCCGATTCTTTGCAAGTTCAAATATTTGAAGATGAAATCATTGTTGAAGCTATCCATCATAAACAGAAAAAAGGCGTTTTAAATAAATTTTGTAGAACAATAAAGAATAAATTTACTGTGTCATTCTTGAAAAAAGATCTTCCTCAAGCTGTAAATCATTCATATGAGCAATTATCTATAGATGATTTTTTAACAACTGACAGTCCTGTTTCATCCCATATTCCTTACATAAAGAATGCTATCGAAAATATTCATTTACCTTTGCAAGTAGTTTCCCTTTTTTCTGGGGCTGGACTATTAGATTATGCGTTTAAATCTCAGGGTTTTGAAGTGGTATTTGCTCTTGAAAAAGATGCAGATATTACTAAAACATATGAATATAATTTAGGGCAAATTGTAACTGCCGATATAAATGATTATCCATTGGATAGAAATGCTAATTTAAATATGTACAGTATTGCTCGAATAAATATGTACAAATTTGATATGAATCTACATACTAATCTTGGGGGGATTAGTATGTACATAACAATGAATATTGATATCGATTTTGAGATTAAAAGTCTTTCAGACTTACCGAAATTCAAACAGATTATGGAGCATATGAAAATGAAAATCAATAAAAGTAAGCTAGCAAAGGAATTGGGTGTGGATCGGCGGACAATTGATAAATATCTAAATGGCTTTATCCCAAAAAGAAAAAGGGAAAAGCCCTCAAAGATTGATCCTTATTATGAAATAATAGCCGCATTGTTATCAGAAGATTCAAAACAGGTATTTTATTACCGTCGTATGCTTTGGCAGTACCTAAAAGACAATCATGGATTGGAATGTGGAGCTTCAACCTTCCGTGCGTATATAGCTCGTACACCTGAATTTAATGCCTACTTTGAAGAGGATAAACGTATTTCTTCACCCAAAGGGACAGTCCGATTTGAAACGCCACCAGGTAAGCAGGCCCAATTAGATTGGAAGGAAAACATTTTATTCGAAACCAAAGAGGGAGAAAAGATAGAAGTCAATGTGGCGGCTTTCATTTTATCAAATTCCAGATTCCGAACATTTCAATTAAGTCTTTCTAAGTCACAGAGTACCTTACTTTCTTTTTTAACAGATACTTTTGAAGCAATTGGCGGAGTTCCAGCTGAAATCCTTACGGATAATATGAAAACGGTAATGGATGAAGCGAGGACTGATTATCAACCTGGGAAAGTGAATGCGAAATTTGATCAGTTTGCGAGGGACTTTGATTTTAAAGTCAAACCATGTATTGCAGGACGACCGAGAACCAAGGGGAAAATTGAATCCACAATGAAACTCCTTGATGAAATTCATGCGTACCAAGGTCAACTGACAATGGAGGAACTTCATCTATTCATACAGGATTTAGGGAATAGAATGAATCACCAGATCCATCAAGGAACGGGGAAAATACCGATTATGGAATTCAAAAAAGAAAGGAACCACTTACTCCAGCTACCAACTGACAAAGTAAGAGATTCCTATCGCATCAAACATACACATGTAAAAGTCAATGCATCAAACATGATTTCCTACAAATCGAATCAATACTCTGTACCACCAGAATATCAAGGAAAAAAAGTAGGCTTACAGGTGTATGATGACTACTTGTGGATTTATTATAACATGAAACTGATCGCCCAACATCCAATTAGTAACGCTAAACTTAATTATCAAGAGGAACATTATAAGGCAAGCTTACTTGTTTCCACCCCTCATTATCCTGAAATCGACGATTTAGCAAAACGGAATTTAGCAACGATTGGAGAAGTGTATAAATAATGAATCCAACTACAAACTATCAACAATTATTATGGAATCTTGACTATCTAAAGTTAAAGCAAATGAGCTTACATTTAAATGAAATCGTAGACTTCAGCGTAAAGCATCAGATGTCATTTATCGACACATTAATCAAGTTGACTGCGTATGAAATAGACATACGGGAGAAAAACATGACGCAATCGATGGTGAAGGTCGCAGCTTTCCCTCATTTTAAGGAGGTGAAAGATTTCGATTTTACCTTTCAAACATCGATTAACCAACAGCAGATTCTAGACTTCCTTACATTGCGTTTTATCGAGGAGAATGAAAATATTGTGTTTTTAGGACCAAGTGGTGTCGGTAAAACCCATTTGGCCACAGCAATAGGGATTGCGGCAGCAAAGAAACGGACGAGTACCTATTTTATTAAGTGCCATGACTTGATTCAAAATTTGAGGAAAGCTCGATTAGAAAATCGGTTAGAGAGCCGTTTGAAGCATTACAGCAAATACAGACTGTTAATCATCGATGAAATCGGTTATTTACCGATTGATCACGAAGACGCTAAGTTGTTTTTCCAGCTGATTGATCGAAGATATGAAAAAAGAAGTACCATCTTAACAACCAATGTGAATTTCAAAGCGTGGGATGAAATATTTCAGGAACCTAAACTGGCCAATGCCATATTAGACCGCATTTTACATCATGCGACAGTTGTGCCTATGATAGGTGATTCATACCGATTAAAGGATCATTTAGCAAAAGAGAACGAGTAATTCTGTACATCCTTATCCAAGCGAAAGTGTACATATTTATGT
>NZ_JBDFMI010000003.1:0-128305 GCF_047238185.1 Bacillus kalamii
TTACAATCCTTCAATAAAATCACCTCTTAGCGTCGGTTCCATCGTGCCTTTAAACTCCACATCTTCCTCTGAATAACCCACTTTGCTAAGCAGACCCATCATATCTTCAATATTTTCCGCAGTGAAATGACCATCGACCGCAGCCCTCTCTACACCACGCTGTATGGCTACTTCAACCACCTTCTCCCTTGCTTCTTCCACCCGATCTAGTGCGGGCTGAAATAACAAAATCAGTGTGAACGGCATTAACATCAAAAACACAAGCAACTTTTCCATTCATGAACCTCCTTAAATAGGCATCCTTTCGGGCCCGTTAAGACCCGAAAGCGACAGATTATTTTGTACCGCCAAAATCAACCATTTTATCATTTGCGTTACTGATGATATGTTGGGTATTTTCCTTCATCTTCACCGCATCACTTTGGACACCTTTGTCATCGTAGATGGTTTTAGTCGTTAGCCCCACAGCGAATAATAAGATCATTAGTAAGATAATTAGTTTTTCCATTCCTTCATTTCCTCCAATTCATTCACAATTTGTGTTAGTTCATGCCATTAACAGTCGACATGACCTCTTGATACCACATAAAAAAGACCGTTAACTCATTGAAAAAGACAGATAAAGCGCCAATGACTACAAGCCCAAAAATCATTGTTTTTCTTCTACTTAAATATTCAGTATGTCTGTTGTAGAGGGCATTTGAAAATTCCTGTCTTTTCTGTTCCAGTAGAAGGAAGGCTTGTTCCTTTTTAAGGGACTCTACTTCGCGCATGACCACGCTCAACATCTGTGCATCATGGGTATCGAGATCCTTGGAAAACAACTCCCACGCCTCTGTCAGTTGCTTCTTTTCAAGATAAGGCATCATCTTCTCCAAAGTAGGCCGAATCTTGTTGTAGTATGGTAAAACACGTTGAATTATATAGTAACTATTACTTGCACCTTCATCCTCAGCCTGGAAGCTCGCTTTGATTTCGTTATACAGCTGATAGGTCTCATTCGACACATCGTTTTTACGCTTACGATTCACTTGCTGAACGATAAAACTTAATGGATAAGGATGTTTAGGCGTTAAGATAATAGGAATTGTTGCCCATATGGCTAAATCAAAATAAGATACATACCTGTCACTCGTTACAAGCTGCAAACATGCAATCACCAACAAAAAGAATAATAGGGCAAAGCGAAAGAAATTCAGTCGAACGCTTGTTATCCATTTCGGCATCCCATTTTTCCGCAAGAATACTTCATGCTTTTCGTTATAAAACTTCCCTTTATACTCTTGAACTGTCCTCTGTATGCCTCTCCGGCTAAAACGGCTTTTTCGACGCTCATCATATTGAGATTGCTTATAAAAGCTCCAACTAAGTACTAGGAGAACACCAATGAGGAGGATATATAACAAGTCGTAGTGATCCATCATCCACTTCATTTCTTCCACTTCCTCCTTACATCTTTTTAGGTTTTTTCACGACTATGGCCAGCACAATTCCAATGACTCCAAACATCACAGATATCAAAAACGATTTAATGCCCCCAGCTGTTTGGAATTGATACCGAAAGACTTCTCCCCCAGGGATTAGCCATCTATCATTGACGAAATAGAGCCCGACTAATAAAGGCAACGGAGCCAGTCCAATGAAAGCCGTCTCTCTCGCTTCTGTCTCTGCATTTTTCACTCGCTTATTAAATTCCGTTATATCTGCCACTAAATCTTCTAATAAACTGCTGACTATAATCCCTTCATTACAAGCCCGAAGAATAATAGTGGCTAAGTTTTTCCCTCTGAAGTGTCCTAATTGAAACGCAAAGTTCTCCGAAGCTAACACTCTAGCATCATGATCATCATGCATTCGGGCAAACAATTTGGCGTACGCTACACGACTGGCTCCTGTCGTATGGTCCACCGTTTCTTTTAAAGCGAATAACATGTGATGCTGATTCTTCTCATATTCTTGAAGCAAGATAACCGATGTTTCTACTAGGCTGCCCTGCAGATAACTCTGTTTTTGCTTATGAACGGTGTACAAGTAAGCCGTTGGAATGACATAAATCAAGATCAACGCAAACCCGAAGGACAGAAGAAATTCGTGTAAATTAAGGTAAAGAACGATCAACAAACAGAAGAATATAAGAAATTGAAAAATGAAAATCTTTGAAAAGTAGTTCGCTTCATATTTTTTGATAGCTGAAGATAAAAGAAAGTGGTATTGCTTCAACCATTTGTTTTTCAGCCATTTTGTATTGTAATTGGCTAATTTCAGCTCTTTATTAATTCGAAGGCGCTCTCGAATTTTGGATACCTTCAGCCCAAGGCTTAGCCAAATACCAACTAAAGCGCCCAGGCCGACAAGATAAAGTAAGAGTT
This sequence comes from Bacillus kalamii, assembly GCF_047238185.1. Lineage (NCBI taxonomy): Bacteria > Bacillati > Bacillota > Bacilli > Caryophanales > Bacillaceae > Bacillus > Bacillus kalamii. Next base: position 2,370 of record NZ_JBDFMI010000003.1, read on the forward strand.
TCATAATCACTTCAATGTTCAAGGACATGCTTCACACCCTCTCCCGATAAACGCTTTAAGGTGTTCCGAAATGTTTCATACGCTTGAACATTGTATTTGGAAATCAAGCGAATCAAGCGATTAGAAAGCGTGTCGTTAAACGTCCAACTATCTGTCGCATAGTCATATTCCATGATGGAATACATGCGGGATACTCCATTTTCGACCTCATAAAAATGAATACCAGTTACTTTCTTCTCCAAGCATTCTTCCCCATCCCGTTTCACCAGGAATTCATCCATCGAAATGGAGTAATGTAGATTTCGAGCAAATGTATTATAAATGGCCTGCGCATCCACATGGTTTGGATAGTACTGCATGTACAGATTCCCTAAAATAGCCGGAATATTAATCGGATCTAGGTCATGAAGCGTTCCTGTCACTTGTTTAATCCCTTGTAAGGAAGCCCGCCTAAAAAGACCAACCTCGTGTTCTCGAATTTCCCCAATGACCACTCTTGATATGTCGTGTCGGAGTATGGATGAAGTAATAATGTTCTCAAATTCCTCCCCACGGCCAATAATATGCAAGACATTTGAATGGCGGTGTAGCTTTCTTACATCCCACTCCGGAAAGCTTTCGGCATAAACCGTATTAATTCGTTCTGGAACCTTTTTGCCATTCACCACTTCGTATAAAGAATAATGAAGAAATGATTGAAGCATGGTCGATTTCCCACATCCAGGAGGACCGGCAATCACACTGTTTAACGTAAAACGGGCCAAACTTTCAAAAAGAGGGATGGATTCCTTCGGAATTGTGCCATATACGCTTAATCCCTCAAAAGATAAATCCTTTACGACTTTCTTCCGCATCGTAATAACCGGCTCTTCATGGATTCGGTTCGGAATCATGATGGATACACGAATATTGTCATGCGTTCTTGTTTCTATTTCCGGTGATGAATGTTCATTTAAAGACGTATGTGCATGCATATTGGAAAATCGGTGTGCTAACTCCATCACCTGCCCTACTGATCGGAATCGGAACGGTTGAAGCTCCCACCCCCAGGAACGCTTAAATTTAATATCCGTTCCCAGGACTTGTGCTCCCTCACTCTCTTTTTCGTATTTATAGGCAGCCAAGGGCCCCCATCCAAATTCTTCTTCAAAGATGCCCTCCACCAAGCTTCGATAATAAGAAGGAAAGCGAGTATCCCTCAATCCCTGTTCGATTATAAATTCTTCAATATGCTTTTTAATTAAATGGACGGCCGATGATTCCCCACGCATAGCATTGTGATAAATATTGACATAGTCTTCTTTGGTGCCGCCATTGACTTTTTGTTCAATCTTCTTATCATAAATCGCATATATGTGTTTCTTAGACTGAGCACATACCTCGTAAAAGTCTTGATCGATCACGCGAATTTGTTCATTTTCTGACCCACGCTGAAATGTTTTCACATCCAGCACTTTTCGTTGTGAGGGTGGAATATAGGTTGTAACAGACAAAGAATTCGTCATTTTGCTTTCACCTTCAGAAACCCGAAAAGGGCGTTTTTAGTAGTACCCGCAGCTGAATGAATCCCTGAAATTTCATTTCCTATCGTCTTGGCCAGTCCGTCAATGGCTTTCACAAAGGGTGCATACTCAGATAAATACAAGATGCCATCTTCAATTTCAGCATCATTGGCTTCTGGAAAATAAGGAACCTGCATCAACAAAGGAACACCTTGTTTTTCTTCCAAATGCTTCGCTGTCAGTATGGCTTTTGTCGCAAACTTATTGATAATTTGATACGTTGTCTTCGGGAAGAACGCAAATCGATTTAGCACTTGTTCATTCCATCTCTTATATTCATCAATCGAAAGCTGTTCTTGCGAACTGACTAATATGTGAGTGTTCGACATCTGCAGGGCCGTTAATGGCAGATAACTATCATAAAAAGCTCCGACGTCCAATAGCACAATATCAAAATACTCCTTCGCATAATGAATCAATCGTTCAACAGCTGCCCCTTCATACTGGGCGGCTTTATAATAGTCTCGATTGCCGGGCAGATAATATAAATTCTCTACCTTTTCAAGATAAGGAAGAAGGCTTTCCCCTCCATTGATGACATTGGTCTGAAGAAGATCATATACTTGATCGAACGAATACGTCGCCGGACTTGTGACAATCTCTCCAGGATTATAGGGATTCAGCCCAATGACAAGTGTTTTATAGTTTAAACGGCTGATGGCTAATCCCGTAGAAAGAGCCAGTTGAGTTACCCCCACTTGTCTATGGGTTCCTTTAAAAACAACCACATTATGGTACTCTGTTTGTTCTTCCAGCCCGAACCATGATTTCTGAATAACCTTTAATTGATCCCTTTCAGCCCATTCTTTTGATACAAGTAGAATGTCATGTGCTACACAGGATTTTTCAAAAAAGGCGTCGATTTCATCCGCCACAACAAGTATTTTTTGTGAGGGGAATGTCTCACGTAGTTGAATGATATCCATCGCATTGAGTTCACATTGTTCCAGGACAATCACTTCCATTTTTTTATGTTTCTGCAGCTCCTCTAATGAACGTACTTCCATACATTCTTCGAATTGAAGCGTGTGTGAGACTATCCTTTTCAAACCCTCATTTGCATTCACAATAGCTGTTTTCACTAGACCACATCCTTTCTCTTTGTTTCATTAGTAACTAAGTACAAATCGATAGCCTTCCAAATATAATTTCTCTAAATCCTTAAACTGAGAGAGAGTCATGCTTAGTTGGATGGTGGAAGGATTTTGGGAACCAAACAAGCGATCATCCCCAGGTTGTGTACCAGTCACTTCATCATTTTTACTGCCTTTTACGTAAGCAACCACTACATCTTCAAGCACATAATCATCTTTAATGACTGCCGTATTAGAGTCACCTTCTGTTTTAGACGATTGTTTTCCTGAGTATAGAGCCGAAATGTTTACTTCATCGTATCTCCGTAAAGTACCAGGAATCTCAACTACCCAATCATTCGGAATAGAAAAGAACTCATAATCCGGTGATGGGCGTAGCTTTGAATGATCAAGTGCTTTAATCGAAATAAATTGATTTGCTTGAATGACTTGTGTAGCCGTTTTACCAATCACATCATCCACACTTCTGTACATCTCATCGGTCACTAATTCTTTGGGCATTTGGAAAATCCAAACTTGTTCTCTTTTAATAGGAGTATCTTTTTCAATGACATCCTTCGCCATCACTACTTGGGTTGTAGTGAATGACTTAAATAAGTCCAACTCGTTTGCCAAAACTGCACCAATGAAAAGGACAAAAAAGAAAACAGAAAACAGTAACTGCCTGTTCAATTTCTTTTTTTTCATATCATTGCTCCCTTGTTGTTTTGTACCTTCAGACTAAGTGTATTTCACTCATTTGTAACTGACAGAAAATTTTTTGACCCTATTTTCTAACATAAAAAAAGCACTCTCTACAAAAGAGAATGCTTTGGCTCATTTGAATAATCGACCAAAAAACCGAGTACGTTTGACATTCTGATCGGTCGGTATCGTATACAAGTTGAACTCAAGTCGTTTACCAATGTCTTCATAAATGCCAGTCAATGACTTTTTAAGGCTATCACTATAATGAAAAGGAAGTTCGTTTTCGTACGATGCCTTATAAATGGATTCATAACTTAAATAAGGACAATACAAACTTTCGTTGATTCCTATTTCCTCTAAATCATCCGGCTGAATAACATCCACATGTTTATTGATTAAAAATTGCGCTTTTGAACCTAATCCCTCATTCAAAAACAACGCTAATTTATCCATATTCGGAATAATAGACAACGGCATCATATCAATACAGACAATATGTAAATCAAATTGTTTAAATAGCTCCTCCTGCCAATAATCATTTAACTCTGTCATGGGTAAATAGCCAAAATCCATAATCTTAATGATTTCTGTACTGATATTCATATACCTCATGAATTCCTCATTAGAGAAGGAGTTCAGTCGTTCAGCTTCCGGATCGAGTGAATAAAAGGATATCCCCTTGTGTACGGGAATTTGTTCTTTAATGACCGGTATCTTACGGGCCACTTGATGAGGGACACTACTAAAATGACTATTTTCCTGGAATAAATTGATCGCGTCAGCTTGGTACGTTTTCCCTACCGAATAAACAGGATTTTCGAAGACACCCACACCTACATATTGCTCCTGAAAAAAGGCGGCTAAATTCATCGCATGAAAAGTGGCTCCGGCACCCTTTGATAGCGAATGGATAGCTATTTTTTTGGGCTGAATGGTAATAACCTTTTCGATGATTTTTTCTTCCACAATCGTTTTTACCCGTTGTTTCGATTGACTGCGGGCGATCCGAGAATTGGCTGGAATTTCAGCATCACTTTGCTGTTCTTCTCCGCCCGTTTGCTTTTCCAGTGCTTTGTTTTGCTTTTTCAGGAGTTTCTTTTTCTCTGTTTTTGATTCTTCCTCCTTTGATGCAGACTCTTCAGTAAGAACCGGTGTTTCTGTTAGAATGTACTCTTTTACGTCACTTAGTGATTTAGGATGTTCAATCCACTTTATTAAGCTATCAAACGTAAAGGAATCCGCAAAGTAAAAATCATAGATACCTAATTGAACGAGACTCTCCTTAAAATTTGAGACATAGTTTGCTTCCACGGGCAGGAATAAAATAAGCCTTAATTCAGAACGCTTGATTCTAATTTCTGTCAGTCGCCCCAACATCTCTTTCAACTTAATTTCAATAGGGATATTATCTCGTGTCGCTTCAGCTATGATGGCAACATTTGCAGCGTTTTCCTCTTCTGAGGTCGCCCAATGATAGAAGGTATCAAACGTATAATCACTATTTACGACCGAGTAGCCTTGATTGGGAAGCTCCCGAAGGAGTACTTCTTGGTAATCCTTCGGAAACACAATATGCAACTTATTTGGACGTTCCATTCTTATGCACCACCAGTCAGTCGTGTCATAATGTTATCCACAAAGCTAATCATGATGCCTGCCACTTCTGGAGCGTAATTCACCAGGACAAAAAACAGAATGCCGATGCCAAGCAATGATCCAGCTGCCAATTTCAATGGTTTAAAGACCAATCCTCCTAACGCCATAAACCCTGATAAAACAACCACTATGACAATAATGGGAATGGAATACTCCTTAGCCATGGCCCCCATGCTGTCGATAGAAACCTGTTCAGATGTGGTCTTAATTTTATTCAGATCATAACCGCCTCCTGTTGGCATATCTGCATAGGCCGTTGTTCCTCCTGTTACATTCAAAAGAAGCAACATCCCTAAAAGACCACATACAATCAACCATTTGTTACTCATCTATTTCCCCTCCTTCATCTTTTGTGAAAGCAATAATCTTTTTCTTTTTATACTGAACCTTATATTTAGGAACTTCGGAATCATAATCCAAACTAATCACCATGTGATACGTCAATGAATCCTCTTCTAAAGGAAAGAACCGAATGTCTGTTACCTTTTTTCCTTTCGTTAGGTATTCCGAAATATAATGTCCTTTTTCAATATCTAAATCTACTTTTCCTAATCCTTCTATGGCTTTGTCACTGACAGTATTGGAAAGACATTGATACCCTGTATCCCCTAATGTATCTCCGGCCATTAAACAGGAAGAAAACGAAGTTAACATTTGTTCTGCCTGTTCCTTTTTATTGACGGGAGGGATAGACTCTTTGAATATCTTTTCTTCCTCATCTAGGGAGACCTTTGCGTCTTCTTTGATAACGCCTTGTTTCGTGACAGGGTTCTTTTCTTCAGCTCTTTTATTCGCATGAAGAATTTGATACCCCACTTCGATACATAACAATAGAAGTAAAAGCGTCACAACGACTTTAATGAAACGAGCGCTTATTTTAATAACCTCCTTACATGGCCAGAAAAATGCGACATCCAATACGGATTGTTCATGTTCACGATCGCTACACCGGTCGACGTTTGGCACCCAATGAATTGACCATTGCCAATATAAATTCCTACATGACCATCATTCTTATACGTGTCCCAAAAGATGAGATCACCGATTTGTATCTGACTGAGCGAGATCCTTGTCCCTAATTTATTGAGCGTTTCCGTGGAAGTAGAGGTTAATGGACCTAAATTTATACCTGCCTGCAGGAAGGACCAATGCACAAAACTCGAACAATCCAGACGGCCACGGTTTATATCACTTTGACTACGCCCACCACCGAACACATAGGTGGATTTACCGAAAAATGTATAGCCTGCCGAGGCGACGATTTTAGCAGCATCACTAGGCGCATTCTCCAGTCCAGGCAAGTTAAGAGCAGGAGTCTCACAGTTCATCGTCAATCCACCAAGGCTTCTGACAAATTTAGTGACATTAGGAATCCAGTTATCATTTAAATGATTAGGGTCATTCGCTGCATTTTTGGGCGCATATACAGCTCTTAATTTCTCTAATGTATTTAACCCATCTTTGATAATCCGATTATGGAGTGTCCGTCCCATTGACTCTAATCCTTCCGTTAAAGACCCAAAGACAATTTGACCACCCTCCGGTCTCATCAAACCACCAGGATTATGCTTCTCATACACGGCATTACTGGTACCGCCTCCGGTTTCTGAAAAAGCGATGGCAGCCATCAATACAGGATCAATGCCATTCTTTTTCGAAACAGCTAGTACAGTATCTCCGTAGCCCGCAAAGGCTCCTGCAGATGTAAAGGCGCGATTCCAAGATTCCATGTTTACTTCTTTCGTAGGCGAACAGGAAGCACCAAGCCCAACACCAAAATCTGCCCCCAAATCAGGAAACTCTTCATCTAAGAAGCCAGCCTCTAAAATATCTCTAAAATGTTGCTTTTGTTCTTCCGTAAAGCCGGCTTGATCCATGGCTTCTTCTGCCGACAAAGCTATGACTTCGACACGCGTATTCTTTTGGGCACGAAGACCATCCAAGGCAGCCGTAATCTTCAAGATGGAAAGATTATACTTTCTGAAAAAAGCTTGTATTGCTTCCTTTCCTTGAACCTCCTTATGCTCTGTCACTTTTTCAGGAATTTCTTTCTTCTTTATACACTTCTTTGTAGAAGGATCTGTTTGCTCGCAAACCGTTTTGGCAGGTTCATATGTTTCATAGACCAACCGGATGAAATAGTAGGCAGAATCGTGTGGATCATGTTGGTCCATATCCTCGTTCTCATAAAGAACCGTATTAAAGGCTAATAAGTCTTTTGGAGAGATACCTAGTTCTGTCGCTACCTGCTGGTATTCATTGACTTTATTTGCCTCAACATCCGGCAAGAAGACGGAAACCGTCACCATCACAAAAAGCAACAATACTAAAGCACCGCCCCAGATGGGGGCGGTTTTAAGGAGAATACCGGATGCCAGTTTTTTCAACCCGGCTGCAGCTAGTTTCTTAAGGGCAGCCTTCCCTTTTTTCATCACAATCTTTTTAGCCTTATCTCCGGCCTTCCCAGCCAATTTCCCCATGGCTTTTGCGGTATCTTGGGCTCCATTTTTATGTTGATAATCATTTGGCTGCTTATGGCTCATAGGCGCCCACTACTCCTTACTTCAGATTGTAAGGACTGCATGTCATTTGCCTGCTGATCCATATTGGACGCCCGGTTTTGTATATGATAAAAGTTCGCTTGCTTTGTCTCTAATTGCCGCGTTTCATAGGCATGCTTATTAAATGTAGCTTCTTTCTCATGAACATTTTGTTGAGACTTTTGAATTTCAGGATGAGGTAATCTCTTTTCGTTTTTCGCCCAAGCTTGTCCAGCCTCCGTATGAGCACCGTACTGGGAAGTGATGTGATTATGTGCTAGTTTGGCCGAATCTAATTCATAACGGGCAGATTCTTGGTTAGCTCTCGAATCACTTAGCTGTTGCCCGATACTTCTACGTTCTCCTACTTTGGCAATAGCTACTTTTTGTTCAGGACTACCAATCGCCGAACCTACAAATCTGTTTACGGCTCCTACAGTTGTCCCTAGAGCCTTTCCTGTTTTGCCTCCAATTAATTCTTGACCCATTCTTCCCATTTCACTAGGATCGTAGAGTTGGGCATTGTCGGCATAGCCAAGCCGTTCAGAAGTAGGGCTGTGAGGATTATCTGTTTTCCCTAGTGCCTGGTCAAAGACTCCACCCGCATATTCGCCGGCATACTCCCCCATCTTTCCTACCTTCTCACGAAGGGAATTTCCTATTGCACCAGCTCCTCTTCCTATTTGTGAACCAAGTGAAGCTCCTGGTGCCGCATTCCCTGTTGTCATAGAGGAAGCAATAGCTCCAGCTCCTGCCATACCGGCAATGGCAGCTCCTCTCACGAAACTTCTCGCGCCATTCGACTGCGCCAGTGCACGACTGGATTTCGCCACTCCTTTTGAGGCTTTGGACAATATACCCAATCCCTTGCCCTTCAACCCCATACCACTGTCATTAGCTGTCTGTAGACCGCTATTAATAGGTGCAACACCTGAACCTCCACCTGACATGCCTCCATCAGATGACAATCCAGAGCCCTCTGTGGAAGAAGAAGACGATTTCCCGAAATTTCCCGTAGCATTTTTGCTTTCGCTAGTCTCAGATGACCCTTTACGTCTATTTTTACCGCCGGCAATCGTACTACCGATTTTCGAGATAGCCATCATACCAGCCATGCCCGACATATTGCTTGCGGAAGTTTTCATGCCACCACCGCCTCCTTCACCGGTGAAAGCGCCTACTAATCGATTAACTACGTCTGCCATGGCTGGAAGACCGAATAGCATCGTAATAATTAACCAAAAGCTAATGCTAGATGCATTTGTTAAGGTATAAAAGAATAACCCCAAGGCAATGGCATGACCGGCCTGCATAAATACATTTGAAATAAAGGTAGAAAACCAAAGGTTTAACGCACTCTTTCTGGATGGCATTATGGCCGATAGGACCACCAATGGAAACATGATGATCAATACGGCAATTTGAAGCATTCGCATCATATATTGATAGTTCAAGGTAAAGGTCATTCCAATGGCTAAAATAAGCATAATGGCTACACCAATGGATTTAGACCCTGACAAATCACCGTATTGGGAACTATCCCATATCGTACTTGTAAATCGTGTAATGGTTACACCAGCATCTTTCAGAACAACATACACAGCGTCCACCATGTAATAGTTGATATCAATAATCCATTCCCATAAAATATGGCCAAACCGCATCATTAAAACAGCTAATATGACACCGAACAAAATCTCTTTCACCTTGGACCTGACCTCGTTCGATTTCATAATGTCAAAAATGAGGAATAGCCCACTTCCTGCCAAAATCACAACGATTGGAATAGGTAATAGACTGGTGAAAAAACTATTAAAGGCACTAATCCCATCAAATAATCCAGAAGGGAAGATCCCAAAGACCATGTTTCCCCTATCGGCCGAACTCGTATTGGATAGTTGTTGGTCCTTTTTTGTGATGATTTCTTTTCGTTGGAATGTAAGCACTGAAACATCTTGGGCATTGGATAAATCCAACAGCCAGTCACCGACATTGATAATCAGCTTCGATAAATACTTTTCGATAATTCCTGGCTTATTTTTTTCCTCCATATTTTTATCATTCAAGATGGGGGCATAAGCAAAGGCTTGTAAGGGCTGAAGTAACAGCATCACAGTCAAAAAAGACAGAATCAGTTTTTTTATAAATGACCGTTTATTTGCCTGCGCCATAGTACGCGACCCTCTTTTCCTCAATACGATCAGGATTGGTTTCAAAGAGAATGGCTTCATAGGCTGAGCCGGCTACCTTAATTAAACTTCTTTCCTCATTTATCCGAAGAATGCCTAATCCTTCTCCTGCTTCCGTCGTTAAGAAATCAGCTTCAAAATTGGTTAGGTTGAATTTCTTTTGGACATCTCCAATATCAATGCTATCTTGCTTTAAAAACAGCTTAGTTGGCGCATTTTTCAAAATACCCAATCCATATTCAGAGCGCGTAAAGACCTCGAATCCCTGTGTAATCGCAATCATGGATGTATTAAAGAAACGAACAATCCGGAATTCATTTTCCAGCCATTCGGCCGTCTCATTATCAGCCATTGGAATTTGAGCCTCATCCACGACCATCCGTTTTCTTACATGTCGATCTTTATGGGAAAACTTAGTGGATAACCATTTAGTCGCAACGAACAAGCCAAGTGGCCGCATAATTTCTTGGTCTAGCTCTGATAAACCGAATCCGAATAAAGGTGTATCCTGAATACGAACCGTCGATTGTGTATCAAAAATGGCTTGAGTTGGTGCATCACCATGTACCGTAAAATTCTTCAGCAATTCAGCCACTATGCTCGTTTCTGGATCTTCCGTCAACTTTACATATAAGTCCCCAATTTGCGGCATGCTTTTCATCTGTTTTTTCATCGAAAAAATAGGCTTATGGTTCTCATCATATTGAGTTTCAGGACTTTCTATATAAATGCTTTCCGGTAATTCAGTAATGCCCCGTTCTCGATATAGTTCTCGAATTTTATTCCCAATCCGCACCTTTACAATGCCCGTCAGAGCCGTTTCATCCAAAATCTTAATCATCCGGAAAACAATAGCACGAGCTGCGATAACCGTTTCTTCAAGATTCACTCTTTTTTCAGATGTGCCATTCACCGTTATTTCCTCTACGTCTACATCAAAAAAGTTGATTTTATAAGGAGAAGAAACCCCTAAATCAATGTAAGGACAGCCCATTCCCTCTACATACCGTTTATAGTCCCCTTTAGGACAGATAATCACATGGCGAATTCCACGCAATGTATCATGGTGAACTAATCGTAATGTAGAGAACGTTTTCCCTGCTCCTGAACCGCCTGTAATCACAGCGTTCCTGTTCATTAAGCTTCGGTCCCAGGCATCGTAAAAGATAGGTCTGCCCAAATGATCTCTTCCCCATATGATCCCTGTATTATGAGAGATTTTTCCGTTTCCAAAAGGAAAGAAGTCGGCTAGATTCGATGTTTCGAAAGAAAACGTATGCTCTTTATAGAATGGCTCTTCGGATAAGGGAGTGATATTCTTCAAGGCCTGAAGCTGCTTCCCGTCCGGTGAACGCAAAATAATATCCTGTCCCGCAAAACGGCGAATCATATTATTCGAGAACTTTTTAAGTAACTTCAAATCTGTGGCGCTTGTCACCACTTGTAAGCTGACCCGAAAAGGTTTTTCAATATTCTGTCTCAAGCGTCGTTGACGGGCTTCTAAATCCCCTAGTTCATCCCGTAACTTCTCCCTTTTTTCGTCCGGCATTTCACGGTATAAATCGGATTTAATCCCTCTTATCCGCCGAGCAATATCATCTAATTCATCTGTTGTATCGACTGGATCAATGTGTATAGCCACATCGGCATCAGCTTGGCCGTAGGCACCCACTAATAATGGATCGAGCATCCCGGCAATCGTAGATCCTCCTGTTACCTCCGCATAATAAGTACGGAAGAACCTGGCATATTCATTGGTAGCTCCAATTTCCACAAAATAATCATTTACTTTGGTTCCATCAAAAGATAAATCATCCGGCAAGGTTTCTTTCATCATGGATGGCGCTACAAAATCTAATCCATCATTCTTTGTTTCTTCAGAAAGCACAAAATGTCTGCTTAACGAGTCCTCTAAATGGTCATCCTTCAAATCCATTTGACTTACCTTCTGCTTATCTAGTGCTGCTGCCCCTTTTCGAGACCTTGACCGGCTCCTATTTGCCTGTTTTTCTTTTTTAGCGAACAATCCCATCTACTAGCTCCTCCTCTCCCCTATAAAACCTTTTCTGGCTGTTCATCTTCTACATTAGTTAATTCACTTTCATCCTCGTACAATTGGTTTTCCATTTTCAATCTTTCACTTTCTTTCCTAATTTCTTCTTCAAAAAAGTAAGGAGAAAGTGATTGTTTAAATTCGGTAAAACTATTAGCATCAGACACATTTTGGATTCTTTGATGAATTGCTAAATCGCGATTTAACGTGGCATATGTCATAGCCATGACGCCACTACGATTCAGCCGGATGGCTACGCTTCCTATGGAATGAAGCATTTGATAGGATAGATCAGCGACTTCTTCCAAAATAGACTCTGCCAATTCTCTTTCTTCATCTTCATCCATATGATTGGCTTGTCCCTTAATGGCATTAATGACAGTATCCAATGCATTATTTCCAGTTTCCAAGCCTTTTTCGATTCCATCTTTTCGTGGATTAAATCTTAGTATGATAAACGCTTTATACTCACGTGTTTTTTGTTCGGCAAATTCCTTATAGTTCCCAATAATATCTTCTCTGGCAGCCATTAATTCAGGTGTTAAATTGGGAACAGCCTCCGCCTGGGCATTATAGTCATTTACAAAATCCATGACATCCAAGTATTGAGACTGAACTAACAATGTCTGACGAATACTAATAGAATTTAACATGGTTCGAAACTTCTTCCAGATGGCCGCATTTTCTGTCATATTATTGAGATGTTGGTTGATTTGCGTTAATTCCAACGTAACCGTATATGTACCGTTTTTTAGTTTCACGACACCCTTATCTGAAATAGAGTCATAATCCAAAAAATCTTGTACCGTTTCTGGTTCTTTACTTGATTTCTTATTTTTTTGAGTCAGTTTGCTTTGAGGTTCCTCATCCTTCTTTCTTTTTTTATCTTTCCAAATTGAAAAAAGAAAGAAACCTCCAATCCCGACAAGCAAAACGATTCCTATTAATTGCATCATCTCTTTTCAACTTCCTCCCACTTTGGCATATTTTTTCTTCGATAGTATAAGGTTCGGTTCCGCCTTCGTAACTGAATATGTGTGTAGATTAACTGAGCCAAAGTTAGATTTGTTTTACGATCTCTGAACGTAGCAAATATTATCGCTATGATTAACGGAAGTAACCAATGAATCCTCGAAATTAACAAACTATCGATTGGTAATGTAGGAAACCATTTCGCTAGTTGATAGGATCCTATCACTCCCGGTGCGAGCCATGCTAATTGTCCCCAAGAAAAGGGGCCAATAATGGCCTCTTTCACTTTGGAGTTATAAGGAACTTCATGCATATCCTTGTACATTACACTCACTCCCTACATGGTATATCCGAACATACCAAGGATCGCCCCAATGATTTTTTCAGAGAAGAATACAAACGCAATGGCTATACACATGGCGCCTAATCTTCCTTTCATGTCTGCAAGTCCTTCTGCAGACTTCTTAATGAATAAGCTATAACCCATCCATACCACCAAGATCACTAAGGCCACGACGCCTATTTGTCTGGCTAATTTAACTAACTGCGCCCCAAAGTTATCAATGGTATTAAAAAGTGCAGTACCACTATCGCTTTTAACATTACCTTTCAAAGAATCAGCGTGGGCCACATCAAAGCTCCCCATTACATGAAAAAGGAATAGAAAACCCAAACATAGGGTTGACACTACGGTCATTTTTTTAAAAAGGCTCCAAGATTGTTTCTCCCTTGATCGAATAACTGCAGAATTCATTTCCATTTGATTTGTCGATGCCCATTCATTTTTGACTACTAACTTCATATACATCTCTCTCCTTTTTGAATACATAGATATCAAACACATTCAGAATTATCATTCACTCCATAGAAATCACCCCCATAAAAAAAAGACATATTTGTATGCAGCGAGCATATCAAATCATATCCTTCGGGTAACTGACAGTATTTTTTGAATGTGATTGTAAAGCCGTATGAACTCTCTTATATTCCTTCCTTTTTCATTAATCTTTTTCCGAAACAATTTTCCATAAAAGGTTGGCCAACGAATGGGGAAATTGTCAGTGCAGTTATTCAGATTCCTATATTGCTTGTCCATATCTAAATAGACATTTCTTTTTCTCTCGACTTTATCAATAGTAAGGCTGTTAGATATAACGGTCTTCCCAAATATAAAACTCGCTTTAATTAATTGTTTTATGCTCTTTTTTGGTTGAGAGAAGTTCAATATAGCTACGTAATCCGTTGATGTAAAAACTTGATTAATCTCTTTTACATCCTTACTCATTTCATATGATGTATCTTCTCCCGTTAATAGTTCCCTTTCAATAATGTGTTCCACGGTTTCTGATAAAAATGCTACGTTATTCTTCACCCATTCAATAATTTCTTTAAATATTTTGGTAGTGGATTTTAAAAGATCATGCTCATAATGCTCCAAGATATAGTATTGAAGTTTTTCAGATAACAAAGAAAGATCATACGCTTTCATTTTTTTTACTTTCCCTTCCCAAACCAATAGTTTTAGTTCTGGTATGAGTCGACTAAGGGCTTTTACACGATAGATATTTCTTTCGCTTTCATACACCAGTAGTTCTAATTCTTTATATGGAAGATTCATATCTTTTCTTAAACGAGTGACAATCTCACAACGCTCCATCACATTGTCAGTTAGTTTATAAAACTTGACCAGGCCTTCCAATGGCAAATTTTGAATAGTACTAAGGAATGATTGATATCCCATTTCATGTGTTTCAATACTTTGGTTATACATAAAAGTTCCTCCGGTTCTTTTTAAATCAAAAAAAAGCTCTGTTATTGAGAATTCAATAACAGAGACTTTTAATGATGCGCTAATTTTTTTTATGAATTTTGACTACTTTTCATGAATTAAATGGTATATTACACTTATAAACTTGCGTTTAAATGCATTTTCTATTTTTTCAAAGAATAAAAAGGAGTTTCTTAAACAATGGCCTTCTTGGATCAATTTATAGAAGTATTCTGGAAAGAAATACGGACATGTAAAAAAGAAAGTGATTATCAACTTCTTTTAGAAAAAGTTGAGCTATTATCTACAGAAATGCTTAAGGGCGCAACGGAAGATAAAGAATTTTCCCAATCGCCACTATTGGCAATGATTGCAGAAGTGTATACAAGATGTCCTGAAGTGATTGAAAGCAAAGCTAAAGAAAACAACTTCTATAAAGTTGCCTTACATATGATTAGCCAATATACTTCCGAAGAATTAACATTTCTAAGAAACCACTCTTTACAAATGCCGTTTCACAAAGGTTTTATCATAGATCGACCTAAAAAAATAGATGACTAAACAGAAGGGCCGACATATCGGTTCTTCTTAACTCTCTCACATTTTATTAATGACTCAACCAATAAAACCTATGGGCATAGCTTCGCAGTCCCTTAACCATGTACATTTTCTACTTCCCGATGATAAGACGGGCTGCTAAAAGAATGCTATTAGGGATTAATTATCCATATACAATTATTTATCTAGAAAGCTGTGAAAATAGAGCATTGCGCACCTACTAATATAAACAAAACAACTATGCCAAATGATTTCTTCTAATAATCCTAAACATACAAAGCAATTAATTCCCCAATTAATTGCACATTATCAAATACTTTTTCATCGAATAAGAAAAGAGTCAGTGTATTTACAATTATGCAGCTTGAAAGTGCTCCAAATTCTCTTCACAACAAACAGCCAATAAAGAATTTAAAATTAAATATGGCATAGATATAAAGGAGCTAACCGTTAAATGAGCGTCACCAATTGCTTTTCTTAAGAATCTTATTGGGGAACAAATGATTAACCTATTCGATGCTTTTCTATATGATAAATGCTTCAAGCCGTTACTCACAAAATAGTTCAATGCACTGATGGACTTTTTAGCGTCTTTAACAGCCTCAGCATTCGCTTTTGTCAATGAAGTAACATTCTTTCTTCTTTTAAGACTCTGTTTACCAACTGGTACACTGAATAGTATTTTTTCATGATCTTCCTCGCAATTAAAGTCTTCAAGGATTTCATTCATTTCATCATGATCTACAGATTGAGTTAATACCTGCTGGACATATGGAATCATACTTAAAAAAGAATAGACCTCTCCACTCATTTCTTGGTAACCATGGGCTTCAGTTTCATCAATTTCTACATTCACAAAAACGTACGATTGATATTTGATTAACGTCTTTGTCTTTCTCTTTTTTTCTTTTGACGTTAAATCCACCATTATATCAGCCGGAACAAATACGTCCAATATTTTAGAAAAATTCATTTTATTGACTACAAATTCTATTTTATTTTTAACAAACATTTCTCTCCTTGCTGTTACCTTCAAAGCAAAATAAGCCATATCCATCCCTCATTTCTATTTTGATTTGATATTTTTTAGTTTTTTTAAACTTACTTTTACTATTTTTAGATGATAAGTATCTCTTTATTTTAATAAATTATATAAATCAGATTTTATTGCTTTCACGAATCTTGATTATCATTCTTTTTCTCTGAAAGTATCAATACATCCACGTAATTCATAACTCCAGCTTCTTGGGCTCTCTTTGCAGCTTGTTCGTCTATTTCTCCCATATGAATACGAGGCAAAGATAATATATCTTGCAGAACTTTAGACTCATTCATCAAAAACACCTCATTTTTCCTAGTATATGGTTCTTTCATCCTAAATCCCCTCCCTCAAAATTACTATACAGAGGAAAAATTAGGAATTCAACCGATTTTTACATCGTGCGAAAATTTTAGGAAAATAATACTAGTTAATATACTTTTAATGTTAATATTTTAAATATTATCCATAATGTGAATGGATTTAATTGAAAATAATTCTAAATTATTCAGTATTTTTCTATATAACAATAACATTAACAAAAATCCAGACTGCTAAATAAACGGTGATTTATAAACAAAAAGAACTACTTTAACACCATTAACTTTCATGCATATATAGATATTTAAACTCTTTTATTTTACATTAATTTGGTTTTTTACCACTGAATATAGACTAATCCATTCGCCGATCGGATCGTTGATTTCAACAAGTAAATAGCTATTCGAAACGATATTTTCAGCCTCCAGCAATGTATTTCCAGAAGGGTAGCGATTTTTAATTATGTTTACACCTCCCCCTTGAGATTCTGCCCAGGCTTTCAATTTAGAATACGCTTGATAAGCCACTTTATATCTTTGCGATTCTGAACCTACCACGCCGGATATTTTATAATAATCGGGAGGATTTACCACTACAATTCTATCCTCAAACAACACTTTTATTTCTATTGGTATACTATTGGACAAAGTAATATTCATCTAGTCCATCCCCTTTCTTGGATTAAAAATCATACATTTTGACGAGTTTCTTCTATATATATAGGTAGCAAAATACAAAATGTAATTTAATACAATCACATATCTTGCTATACATTAATGTTTTCATCCAAACAGAACCTGTGAATTTCATCTAAAATATATTGAGAAGATTGTTCTTTGAGTCGTTCTCGAATAATGTTGATGTCTCTTTTTTTATCCGAAAGAAGTTGGCTTCTCATCAATTTGTAACCCAATTTTAAAAGCAACCTATAGTCATTGTTTAATTCCCTTACTGATTGGTTATTTTTAGGTCTACTATCAGTAGGAACTTGTGATGAAGTTCAAATCACACAAAGGACAGTAGCCTTTATCTCCATAAAATTTCATTATCTCTCTTGTGAACTCTAGACTACATTTATTACAGAAACTCTTAGAATTATGATTTATTGACATGAATATTCTATTTGATCTGATATAATAAACGGCTCTGATATATATATCCCTCTGTCATAGAAATGCTAATTTAAATATGTACAGTATTGCTCGAATAAATATGTACAAATTTGATATGAATCTACATACTAATCTTGGGGGGATTAGTATGTACATAACAATGAATATTGATATCGATTTTGAGATTAAAAGTCTTTCAGACTTACCGAAATTCAAACAGATTATGGAGCATATGAAAATGAAAATCAATAAAAGTAAGCTAGCAAAGGAATTGGGTGTGGATCGGCGGACAATTGATAAATATCTAAATGGCTTTATCCCAAAAAGAAAAAGGGAAAAGCCCTCAAAGATTGATCCTTATTATGAAATAATAGCCGCATTGTTATCAGAAGATTCAAAACAGGTATTTTATTACCGTCGTATGCTTTGGCAGTACCTAAAAGACAATCATGGATTGGAATGTGGAGCTTCAACCTTCCGTGCGTATATAGCTCGTACACCTGAATTTAATGCCTACTTTGAAGAGGATAAACGTATTTCTTCACCCAAAGGGACAGTCCGATTTGAAACGCCACCAGGTAAGCAGGCCCAATTAGATTGGAAGGAAAACATTTTATTCGAAACCAAAGAGGGAGAAAAGATAGAAGTCAATGTGGCGGCTTTCATTTTATCAAATTCCAGATTCCGAACATTTCAATTAAGTCTTTCTAAGTCACAGAGTACCTTACTTTCTTTTTTAACAGATACTTTTGAAGCAATTGGCGGAGTTCCAGCTGAAATCCTTACGGATAATATGAAAACGGTAATGGATGAAGCGAGGACTGATTATCAACCTGGGAAAGTGAATGCGAAATTTGATCAGTTTGCGAGGGACTTTGATTTTAAAGTCAAACCATGTATTGCAGGACGACCGAGAACCAAGGGGAAAATTGAATCCACAATGAAACTCCTTGATGAAATTCATGCGTACCAAGGTCAACTGACAATGGAGGAACTTCATCTATTCATACAGGATTTAGGGAATAGAATGAATCACCAGATCCATCAAGGAACGGGGAAAATACCGATTATGGAATTCAAAAAAGAAAGGAACCACTTACTCCAGCTACCAACTGACAAAGTAAGAGATTCCTATCGCATCAAACATACACATGTAAAAGTCAATGCATCAAACATGATTTCCTACAAATCGAATCAATACTCTGTACCACCAGAATATCAAGGAAAAAAAGTAGGCTTACAGGTGTATGATGACTACTTGTGGATTTATTATAACATGAAACTGATCGCCCAACATCCAATTAGTAACGCTAAACTTAATTATCAAGAGGAACATTATAAGGCAAGCTTACTTGTTTCCACCCCTCATTATCCTGAAATCGACGATTTAGCAAAACGGAATTTAGCAACGATTGGAGAAGTGTATAAATAATGAATCCAACTACAAACTATCAACAATTATTATGGAATCTTGACTATCTAAAGTTAAAGCAAATGAGCTTACATTTAAATGAAATCGTAGACTTCAGCGTAAAGCATCAGATGTCATTTATCGACACATTAATCAAGTTGACTGCGTATGAAATAGACATACGGGAGAAAAACATGACGCAATCGATGGTGAAGGTCGCAGCTTTCCCTCATTTTAAGGAGGTGAAAGATTTCGATTTTACCTTTCAAACATCGATTAACCAACAGCAGATTCTAGACTTCCTTACATTGCGTTTTATCGAGGAGAATGAAAATATTGTGTTTTTAGGACCAAGTGGTGTCGGTAAAACCCATTTGGCCACAGCAATAGGGATTGCGGCAGCAAAGAAACGGACGAGTACCTATTTTATTAAGTGCCATGACTTGATTCAAAATTTGAGGAAAGCTCGATTAGAAAATCGGTTAGAGAGCCGTTTGAAGCATTACAGCAAATACAGACTGTTAATCATCGATGAAATCGGTTATTTACCGATTGATCACGAAGACGCTAAGTTGTTTTTCCAGCTGATTGATCGAAGATATGAAAAAAGAAGTACCATCTTAACAACCAATGTGAATTTCAAAGCGTGGGATGAAATATTTCAGGAACCTAAACTGGCCAATGCCATATTAGACCGCATTTTACATCATGCGACAGTTGTGCCTATGATAGGTGATTCATACCGATTAAAGGATCATTTAGCAAAAGAGAACGAGTAATTCTGTACATCCTTATCCAAGCGAAAGTGTACATATTTATGTTGACATTTACACTGTCAACATACCACTCATATAAACCCGCAAAATCATCTGGGCCGTAAATTTGCACCATTTCATGAATTTCATTATCATCTTCATTAATTTCAATCGCTCTTAAAACAGCTTCAACTAAAGTAAAACCCTCTCCAATTACTAACTCTGCAGAGTTGGACTCTGTGCGAAAAATCCCCATCATTAACGACACTTTCCCTCTATTTTTCATTGAATTGTTCTCTCCTTGTAATCGAAATAAAGAATCAAATCGTTTGCAAATACTTTTTCAGATTGATTTAACTCAAGATCATTCTCTACTTTAAAAAGAATCATACCGGCCATCCCTTTTGCTGAAGGTGTCATCGTTTGACAACTGATCACTTTAGATTGTAATTCCTGTAAATCCTTCTTCAGAACTTTTTTTAAATCTTCTCTCATCCCTTGCTTCCCCTTCCTTTTGTTCCATCTCTTCAATCTCTTCTCTTAGAGTGAGGAAACAATGTGTACAGAGTTTTATCTCCCTTTTGACATATTGATCAGATGCCTGAATCAAATAAAATGCTTCATGAGAACAGAAATTGCATTTTCCTGTTGAATCAAATAATAGTTTAAACATCAAAAAGCCCCTCTCTGTTCGATACACATTTACGATAACAAAATATCCAAAAATGGTAACTGACAGTATTTCTATTTTTAAATTGTAACATCTAATTGTAACATTTACAATTACTTACACTAAATTTTCCAAAAAAAAGAAAAACGTCGTTTATTTACACTGAAAAAAGATAGCTTTCAGATTGTGAATAAATGCACTTAAAGTAACGTGGCAGAATAGTTGAATATGAACTGGAAATAAACATAAGTGTAAAATATTCATTTTGAGTTCTAAATTAACAAATGAAATATCTGCCATTCAATATAATCCTTTTGATAAATGGTATTGTCATATTTATGACACATATTAAATTTATAATAAGCAATTAGAGGTTTGGGACATGACTGTATTGCCCATATTTACTTTAAAAGCGTTGAAAGATATATTAGGAATATTGGAGAGGATGTATGCAAGCGATGAAAAGAATTTTATTGGTAGAGGATGAAGCACCAATTGCACGATTATTAAAAGCTTATTTAGTGCGTGAGTCCTTTGATGTGATATGGAATGCAGGAGATGGAGATATTGAAGAATTATTCTTGACGTTTAAACCTGATTTAGTCCTGCTTGATTTAATGCTTCCAGAATATGATGGAATGGATATTTTGAGAAAGGTCCGTCAATATGGAAGTTGTCCTGTCATCATTATGACAGCAAGAGGTTCAATACCCGACAGGCTACAAGGTCTCCAACAAGGAGCAGATGATTATATTCCGAAACCATTTGATCCTGAAGAAGTGGTGGCAAGAGTACAAGCAGTACTTCGACGTTCCACTTATTTTGCCGATAGTAATACGATCAAACTAGGTAGTCTTATTATTGATTTTGCGGCGCGTACTGTCCAACTAGATAATGAATTGCTAGTACTTTATCCTCGTGATTGGGACTTACTTTCTTTTTTATCTCAGCATCCGAATCAGTGCTTTAGCAGAGAACATTTATTAAATCAGATTTGGGGTATTGATTACGAAGGTGGAGATCGTGCTGTGGATACAACGATTAAGAGGCTACGAAAAATTTTGAAAGATTGGCCTAAATCTGAAGGCGAAATACAGACTATTCGGGGAGTGGGGTATTCACTTATTGTTCAATAGAGATCACATGCCGAAACCAATGCTAAAAATATGGACGTGGAGATATGCAATGATTCTTTTGATTACAATGTGCTTAGTTGGAATCACCGCCACGTTTTTGATTCGTTTTAGCAATTATAATAAAAGCTTTGCCGTATTAGAAGCAAGAGCTGAACAGATTGCCAATATTTATAGTAGTATGCCTAAGGAAATAGAGCCAGATTTGCTTTATGATCCTAATAAAAAACAAAATAAGTCTTATGATGCTCATTTCATACGACTACTAGAAGAAGAAGAATTACAACTAATTAATTCTAAAGGCGAAATTATATCGGAGCAGATTTCAAGCCAGTCTGAAAAAAAATCAGTCAATTCATTAGATTTTAAATCAGTATTAAAAGGTGAGAATGTTCGTAAACAGTTTGAACGTAACGGTGTCACCTGGCAAGGTGTTGTTGTTCCTCTTCCGAAACCCAAAGGTGATATTAGTGCCATATATCTTAGTGCACCTGTTTCATTTAATAATGAAAAAACACAACAAGCATACTTTTTCGTTTGTATTATTATTTTGGGCATTGCGATTGTAGAGTGGTTCGTCATTTATTTACTATTAAAAAAACTAATAAGACCAATGAGTCAATTAGCACAAGCTGCCATACAAATAGCTGATGGAGATTATACACCCAAATTACCCGATGCTCAAAATATTAAAGAACAAGAACTGTTGCAGCTTATTCACTCTTTTAAAGAGATGACACTCAAACTTAAAGCTTTAGAACAAATGCGTACAGATTTACTCGCTAGCGTCTCACATGAACTTCGAACCCCATTGACCTCTATTCGAGGAATGGTACAAGCCGTAAATAGCCGAGTTGTAGAAAATGAGGAAGCTGATGAATTCTTGCAGATTTCTTTAGATGAAACGAAGCGAATGCAGCGAATGATTGATAATTTACTTGATTATTCATCTTTGGAGGCAGGAGTGATTTCAAATAATCCCTCCATTATTCATTTTTCACAGCTTGTTAAAAGTATCATTCAACAACTTTGCAAAACTCCTTCTTTTCAGCATATAAAGGTTGTTCTTCATGCTAATGATTTAGAGATTTTGGGAGATGAGGGTCAAATCAAACAAGTTTTAATTAATTTAATGATGAATAGTGCGATAGCTGGTGCAACCGAGATTTCATTTACATGTACGGTAGAGGACACACAAATACTGATTGATGTGAAGGATAATGGCACGGGGATAGAACAATCTGAAATCCCCTTTATTTTTGAAAAGTATTATAGAGGAAATAGTAAGCGTAAGAAAAAGAATGGCTTGGGTCTTGGACTTTCTTTATGTAAGCTGTTAGTTCGTGTGAACGGTGGCGATATCAGTCTGCTTACAACATCAGAAAAGGGTAGCACATTTCGCTTGTCACTACCGAATCCAAAATAAATTATGTTGTCATTTAAAGAAGGATTGCCATATTCCTGACACAATCCCCAAGTATATTGTATTTGTAGCCCGATAAATGATAAAAATATGGTTACAAAAAGTAGATAAGAATTCAGGAGGAATAGAGAAATGAAGAAATTTATGATTACAGGAATGGCAGCAGTGGGATTACTAGCAGCAACAGGAACGGCATTTGCTTTTAATCCATCAGATCAGGAAACATCAAATAATCTTGAAGTAAAATACAACGCGACTGTGAGTGCCGAGGATACTACGGGGAAAAAATATGAAATCCCATTTAATGAAAAAACAATGCAAGTGGATTCAATTGAAGATTCTAAAATAGTGAAACAAGATTCAGGGAAAAAATATGAAGTCCCGTTTAATGAGAAAACAATGCAAGTGGATTCAATTCAATAAAAGATGTATATAAAAATTATTGTTTAAGAGAAAAATATTGACAACCTATTAGCTGGTTTAGTTTAAGAAAAATTAAAGAGCTTTATTATTATTTTAAGTAACAATATTCTCTTAGATCAATGCAGTTTTAAACAACTTTTATAAAGCCTTATTACATTTTATGTAGTAAGGCTTTTGCTTTATACTCCCTATTATTTTTTCGTATTCAAAAGTTTAAACCAAAAACAAGTAACCAAAATAAAGTCAGAATTACGGTTTTGGTTAAGTTTTTAACAATATATGTCTTAACGTTTGTTTACCGCGTTTCGTTGGTACTACCCCTATTTATAAAGTTTGTATATCCCAAATATGTTCATGCTTTTAATAAGTAATACATAGGATTATATTCAATAGAGCGTGAACGTCTTTAAGAGGGGTACCGTCAGGAAAATGCGGATTTACAACGCTAAGCTCATTTTCAAGACGATTACCCCAATTTTAACAACGTTAAGACAGTTTCAGTGGTCTTAGAGAATCTATTGAGACCATTTTTTCAGAATTAAAACGGTACTCTCCTAATAAATTGATATGCTCCCAGCCTAGAGGAGACATATGATATAACCAATTTTCATTAAAATTACCTAAACCCTTTTGGTGTTCAACTGCTTTTGTTAGATGTAAAGTATTCCAGATACTGATGGCATTAATGATTATGTTTAAGGCACTGGCCCTTTGCAATTGATGCTGTATGGTTCGTTCCCTAAGCTCACCTTGTTTTCCAAAGAAAATGGCTCTTGCCAATCCATTCATGGCTTCGCCTTTATTCAATCCTCTTTGTATTTTTCTTCTTAATGATTCATCCGATATGTAATTCAAAATAAAGATCGTTTTTTCTATTCGTCCCATCTCACGGGGACGTGTTTAGAAGTAAAAGTGTACTGAAAGCAATAATAATTTTTAAACCTTTTCTTTTCAAAAACAATTAAACCACTCCTTTTGGTAAAATATTCCACATGTTTATACACTTCTATTTAAACTTCGTTTGTCCTTTATTTTTTTAATTCATTTTTATAGGAAATCTATAATATTATAAATTTGGTATAATTTTACAAATATCTTTACCTTGAAAGGAGAAAAAATCAAGAAATTTATTATATTAGTTGGAATTACTGTATTAATATTAATGGTTGTCGGTTGTTCTGATAAAACACCTCAATATTCTAAGTTTGCAGGAGAAAATAAGAACTGGAAAGTAATTTTAGATATACAAAATCCAGAGAGTGGAAGTAATTCTAAGTTGTATACTATTTCCTATATTGGTAAAAAGAAAAAACCAGATAATATTTCATATAAGATTTATCATGAAAACAATAAACTACCAACCAGTGAAGGAAATGGATCATTGAAAAATCAGGAGGAGTTTTCTGTAAATGAAGAAGGAAAAAGTAATCCTGTTTATAAAATGGATATATTTACAGTCGAGATAAAGTGGGCAAAGAATGTAGAGAAAGTTAGCTTAAAGTATAAAAAATAAATATAAAAAGGGGATCTAATTATTTAGATCCCCTTTTTGAAGAAGTCGTTTATATTTTATCACAAATTAACAGAGTATTCAATTTTTATTATAGGTCGATATACTGTATTTAACTACATTTATAATTTAAACATATTGTGCAGAGATAATAAAATTGTTTATTTTACAATAAAGTCTTTTAAAAAATAATAAAGTTGTTTAATTCCTTATAGAGCTATCGTGGCAGTTTAACTCTATAAGGAATTATGAAATTTGTCACAGTAGAAGTAGATATGACTTAATACAAAAAAACTCCTGAACTTTTGTTCATGGAGTTTTTTTGTTCATTGATCCACCAGTTTAACATTTGAATAGATTATTAATCCAAATAATCCTATAAATAATATAGCGACTAAAATCGTTACAGATTGAACTGAAAAAACACCTGCAATAATAAAGATTACTCCCATTACTCCTTCGAATCCCCCAACTAACTTAGCCAATTTATCTTTGTTGGAAACCCGTTTTTCATTGAAACCAGTCAATAACCAAGTTTGTTTCATAACACCTACTAAAAATCCCATAAGGAGTAATATGCCCCCAATAATTATAAAGTCTGTATTCATTTTGGATACCTCCATTAAAATTTCTTAGCTATGCTAGGAATAATATAAATCGGAATGACTAATGAGATAGATAAATAAATCAAAAGGAAATCAATTGATAGCCAATCATTCATTCCAAATTTTGAAACCAATGAAAAATAACAGATTAATAACGCATTCATAATGACTATAAAGCCAAAAGAATACTTATGAATATTTGTACTTACTCTTTCATCATACTCAATTTCATCTGAATCTAATTTTCTTCGTTTATATTTTGAAAAGATAACGCTAATTAATAATACTATTAATAGGAGTATTTTCAACCAACTTTCATCCAACACAACAATGACTGCCAGAGTTAATAATGCAGGCAAATAGTATAGAAGTTTTAACATAATTACTCACTCCTCCATCCAAAATAAATGATCTAAAGGTACTTCTAAGTACTTAGAAATTAATAAACAAACTTTAATTGTAGGATTATACTTTTGAGCTTCAATCAAACTCAAAGTCTGTCTAGTTACACCGACTAGTTTAGCTAATTCACCTTGTGTATGTTTATCTTGTTCAATTCTTACTGTAAATGTCAACATAAATATGTACACTTTCGCTTGGATAAGGATGTACAGAATTACTCGTTCTCTTTTGCTAAATGATCCTTTAATCGGTATGAATCACCTATCATAGGCACAACTGTCGCATGATGTAAAATGCGGTCTAATATGGCATTGGCCAGTTTAGGTTCCTGAAATATTTCATCCCACGCTTTGAAATTCACATTGGTTGTTAAGATGGTACTTCTTTTTTCATATCTTCGATCAATCAGCTGGAAAAACAACTTAGCGTCTTCGTGATCAATCGGTAAATAACCGATTTCATCGATGATTAACAGTCTGTATTTGCTGTAATGCTTCAAACGGCTCTCTAACCGATTTTCTAATCGAGCTTTCCTCAAATTTTGAATCAAGTCATGGCACTTAATAAAATAGGTACTCGTCCGTTTCTTTGCTGCCGCAATCCCTATTGCTGTGGCCAAATGGGTTTTACCGACACCACTTGGTCCTAAAAACACAATATTTTCATTCTCCTCGATAAAACGCAATGTAAGGAAGTCTAGAATCTGCTGTTGGTTAATCGATGTTTGAAAGGTAAAATCGAAATCTTTCACCTCCTTAAAATGAGGGAAAGCTGCGACCTTCACCATCGATTGCGTCATGTTTTTCTCCCGTATGTCTATTTCATACGCAGTCAACTTGATTAATGTGTCGATAAATGACATCTGATGCTTTACGCTGAAGTCTACGATTTCATTTAAATGTAAGCTCATTTGCTTTAACTTTAGATAGTCAAGATTCCATAATAATTGTTGATAGTTTGTAGTTGGATTCATTATTTATACACTTCTCCAATCGTTGCTAAATTCCGTTTTGCTAAATCGTCGATTTCAGGATAATGAGGGGTGGAAACAAGTAAGCTTGCCTTATAATGTTCCTCTTGATAATTAAGTTTAGCGTTACTAATTGGATGTTGGGCGATCAGTTTCATGTTATAATAAATCCACAAGTAGTCATCATACACCTGTAAGCCTACTTTTTTTCCTTGATATTCTGGTGGTACAGAGTATTGATTCGATTTGTAGGAAATCATGTTTGATGCATTGACTTTTACATGTGTATGTTTGATGCGATAGGAATCTCTTACTTTGTCAGTTGGTAGCTGGAGTAAGTGGTTCCTTTCTTTTTTGAATTCCATAATCGGTATTTTCCCCGTTCCTTGATGGATCTGGTGATTCATTCTATTCCCTAAATCCTGTATGAATAGATGAAGTTCCTCCATTGTCAGTTGACCTTGGTACGCATGAATTTCATCAAGGAGTTTCATTGTGGATTCAATTTTCCCCTTGGTTCTCGGTCGTCCTGCAATACATGGTTTGACTTTAAAATCAAAGTCCCTCGCAAACTGATCAAATTTCGCATTCACTTTCCCAGGTTGATAATCAGTCCTCGCTTCATCCATTACCGTTTTCATATTATCCGTAAGGATTTCAGCTGGAACTCCGCCAATTGCTTCAAAAGTATCTGTTAAAAAAGAAAGTAAGGTACTCTGTGACTTAGAAAGACTTAATTGAAATGTTCGGAATCTGGAATTTGATAAAATGAAAGCCGCCACATTGACTTCTATCTTTTCTCCCTCTTTGGTTTCGAATAAAATGTTTTCCTTCCAATCTAATTGGGCCTGCTTACCTGGTGGCGTTTCAAATCGGACTGTCCCTTTGGGTGAAGAAATACGTTTATCCTCTTCAAAGTAGGCATTAAATTCAGGTGTACGAGCTATATACGCACGGAAGGTTGAAGCTCCACATTCCAATCCATGATTGTCTTTTAGGTACTGCCAAAGCATACGACGGTAATAAAATACCTGTTTTGAATCTTCTGATAACAATGCGGCTATTATTTCATAATAAGGATCAATCTTTGAGGGCTTTTCCCTTTTTCTTTTTGGGATAAAGCCATTTAGATATTTATCAATTGTCCGCCGATCCACACCCAATTCCTTTGCTAGCTTACTTTTATTGATTTTCATTTTCATATGCTCCATAATCTGTTTGAATTTCGGTAAGTCTGAAAGACTTTTAATCTCAAAATCGATATCAATATTCATTGTTATGTACATACTAATCCCCCCAAGATTAGTATGTAGATTCATATCAAATTTGTACATATTTATTCGAGCAATACTGTACATATTTAAATTAGCATTTCTATCTTACTAACTTCACACGGTTTTTTATAATTATATTATTCAATAATTACACCTCCTACACCTACAATTCGTTACATATACTTTATTTATGTAATATATATATTACATTGTTGATATCACTAATTTAGCATATATAAATTACATATGCAATATATATATTGCATTTTGTGTTATGCGCCTATATTTCAGGTTTAAAGATGTTGTTTTATTACATAATAAGTGACTTGAGTTAAACGGGCTAAAGTAAATGATTAGCGAAAATGAGTGATTTTTTGACAATGGGGTTAGATTTAAGAAAACTTAAAATTCAATGAAAGCAGACTTCTTCGAAGGTAAATGTGATATATCGATAAGCTTCATCATATTTACTTTGTGAATTTTTATTGGAGGAACCTCTTGAACTTTACTATTATCAAAAATGAGAATATAATAATAAATAAGAATAATATGAGGAGTTGAAATTTATGTTATCCGAAACCTTTTTGCATCCAATCAGAATAAGAATTATTCAGCTTGTAGCCAATAGTAAAAGTATGACCGTAGGTTCTATAGCTGATTCCATGGATGATATACCTCGTTCCACGATTTATCGGCATGTAAAAATATTAAGTGAAAATAACGTTCTCATTGTGGTGAAGGAAGAAAAAGTTCGTGGTACATACGAACGTGAATATGCTTTTAATTATGAAATGATAAATACACAGGAGAATCAGATAGATAAAGCTGTTTTATCGTTTCTTTTGAAGTTGTTTTTTGATTTTAATGACTATTTTAAAACCTCAAGTACAAACCCTGTTGAGGATAAAATTTTTCTTTCCAAAAATACATTGCTCTTATCTGATGATGAGTTTGAACAATTTAAGGTGGATATTTATGATGTGATAAAAAAATATCTGGAATTCACACCGCAGAACGAACGGAAAGAACGAAATATTTCTATTATTTCCTCTCCTGTACCAAAGGAAGAATGAAAATTATTTTCTGATTCTCATACAAAATAAGTCAACTTAGGAGGTTATATCATGCATAGTACTAGTAAGACATTTAGACAGTATTTTAGTCTTTTAATTGCAGTGATAGCGTATTTCATATTTCATGAAGGAGCTCACCTTTTATTGAGTTTGTTCTACAAAGTATTTGAACATATAAAGTTTATGGGGCTAGGGATGCAGATTGTCATTGATAAGGCAGCTTTATCTGAAAATCAATTTATTCTATTTAATCTTGGTGGTGTATTGGCTACTCTTGCACTTGGTTATTTATTGGTTATTTTTATTGGACAGATTGTTAAGATAACGTCCAAACTAGGAAAGTCTGTATTTTACTATATAACATTAACAATGTTATTCAGCGATTGTATTTATTTATCCATATTAAGTGGCTTTTTTGGTGGTGGAGACATGAATGGCATTGCACTATTATTCCCTTCAGTAACATTTGCAAAAATTCTATTTGGTGTCATTGGAATTATCAATCTTTTTATATTTATAAAGTTTGTATATCCCAAATATGTTCATGCTTTTAATAAGTAATACATAGGATTATATTCAATAGAGCGTGAACGTCTTTAAGAGAAAAAACAATACAATTTGTGAAAGTCTACACATAAAGCAAACGAGTACATTAATGAATTAAGGAACTGTGAGCGACACCTCGCAGTTCCTTTTGTTATGCTGCTAACTCGGCTGCATTCCTGTAATGAATGAAACGTTTGTGGAAATATCAACAGAGTTTGTGAATTAACACACTTAAACAAACGGGGGCATTACTTCATTAAAGGAGCTGAGACGTTCAGCTTCTTTTTTTGTTATGGCACTATCGGTGCAGGTTAGTGGCATAGGATTTTTTAAGATTCTATCTCTTTTAACAACAAAGGATTATTTTCGTATCCAGATAAGACAATATTCGTTGAAGGCGTTCCATATGGCATTGCTTGGTCAATAAACTCTTCTAAAGTTTCAATAGAGATTGTCGCTATTTTTACAATATAACTGATTTCGCCAGCTACTCTGTAGCATTCAAGTACATCGGGGTGTGAATGGCAAAATTGAGAGAGCTTTTTGCAATCAGATGATTTAAAAAGAATTAACGCAACAATTGACCGATTAAAGGATTTTAAATTTACCTTCGTGTAATATCCTTCAATTACATTTTGTTCTTCTAGCTTTTTAACTCTTTCAGCGACCGCTGGTGCTGATAAATGTACATAAGAAGCCAGCTCTTTCATCGAAGTTTTAGCGTTTAGTTGGAGATGTCTTAGAATTTCATAATCAATAGAATCCATTAAATATCCTACCTTTTTTTATAAAGTATTATAAAACTTTTTAAAGAAATAAATAAGTCATTCAATAAAAATACTTATCTCGTTATATGTAATGTTTTCTCATCTTTTTATAAACTACTGTTAAGGGAGGAAGTACTTATGGCGAAAATTTTATTATTGTTAGCAAATGGGTTTGAGGCAGTAGAAGCAAGTGTCTTTACAGATGTACTTGGCTGGAATAAATGGGAGGGAGATGGTTCGACAGAAGTAGTAACGGCTGGTATTCATCCGCAGATACAATGTACTTGGAATTTCTTCGTAACACCTGAACAGCAGCTAGAGGAACTTAATCTAAATGATTTTGATGCTTTGGCGATTCCAGGAGGATTTGAAGAAGCAGGATTTTATGAAGATGCTTTTAGTGAATGTTTTCAAAAAGTGATCCAGCATTTCGATACACACAAAAAACCAATTGCCTCAATTTGTGTCGCTTCTTTAATGATTGCGCATAGTGGCGTATTAAATAATCGAAAGGCGACAACTTACAATCATCCTACAAGCCAACGTTTAGTACAGTTAGAGCAATATGGTGTTCAAATAACTAAAGAACGAATTGTATGTGATGAAAATATCATTACTTCATCTAATCCAGGTACGGCGTTTGAAGTGGCGTTTAAACTACTTGAAATGTTAACTTCCCTTGACAATACTAATAAAGTAAAGGATTTAATGGGATTTAAATAAGTTTTAGATGAATGAGTGTTGAACAAGAATTGAGGATTCAGTATGGTAATGTTGATTGAATTGACTAAGTATTTTGGTGAACTTGTGAAATATTACACTTAAACTATCGGGTGCTTTAGCTTAGGATCAGAACTGACATAGGTCGGTTCTTTTTTTGTTGATGGAAAATTCCCTACCATGTAAATTCAATTCCCCTTACTTCTAAAAATCAGTTTCCTTATTCAAAACTTTCGAGTACTGACCACAAATTTTCCAGCCAGTAATACTAAGTATTGAGGCTGATCAAAACTAATGGTCAAAGATAAGAAAAAAGCTTTCAGAACAAGTAGAAGAAATAACCCAATTTGAAAAAGTATATGACAGTCAGAAAAAGACGAATAATTGCATCAAACTCTTTGAATTAGATGTTAACAGCATATAAAAAGCTATCGTTTTTAACGATAGCTTTATTTATACCTATTCCCTCTTAGAATGAGCATGCCAGTAAAACAGAAATCGGCCAGCAGCAAACTGCACATATTCTTTTCTATAAGACTTTTTTAAGTAATTGTTCTATAGACATGCTCATAGTGATGTGATGTTCATCTGCATGTGCTTTAATCTTATCTAACATCTCTACAGGTAATTCAAAACTGGTTTTTCTATATGCACTTTTAATAATTAACATGTGGTCTTCCACGATCCACTCTCCTTGTTTTATGAAGGACAGGATGTTAGAAACTTGGAATGAATTATTAAACGGTTTTATACCACTGTCTATAAAAATCTCCACTTCTTCTCCTAAATCTCTATATTTACAGTTTTCTATCCCCCAGTATTCTAAGAGATAATCAATCACTTTATAAAAATCCTTATGTGACTTGGGAAGATTTATTTGGCAATAACCCTTGTAATCGACTGCAGAGTGATGAATATGATAGGCAGCACTTAATTGATATTCTTTTATTCCTTTTTCATAAGGTATTACGTCACCCGAATGTAAAAGGAGGAAAAGCCAATTTTGTTCCTGGTCCCTCATTACTCTAGCTTGACCAATGATTTCAGAATAAAACAATTGAAAATGTGTGATGTCTTTCTTTTTATTATAGAAATCTTTTAGTCGAGCTTTATAGGGCTTATTATTTTGTAACATCTTACGTGCTTTCTGAAATGAATCTTCAGAAATAGAGTGTGCAATTCGTTCATCACCAAAAGGAATTTCGGTAGATTCAATAATCCCTTCCGCAATATATTTATAAACCGTTTGAAGAGAAATACCTAATTTAGCTGCAACTTGACTGGGAGTCATTTCTTTTTTCTTCGTTTTATTTTTATAGTCAAGTAAAGCCTCTACATCTTCTTTTTTATAACGCGCCTCTTTAAAAAGGCGATGAGGATCTTCTATTTTAGTTAATTTACCTTGCTTGTAGTAATGATACACAGTAGAAGAGGAAATATCTAACAAGTGCATAATTTCCGCTTTAGTATACCATGTATCTTCTATTCCCTTTACCTGTTGGTTGTCGTTGTTCATAACATCACCTTTTTATTTATTATTACTGATACTATATAAATTTTAACCTATAATTCATATTATTTATACAAAAACGTGCAATTGTATAATATGTATCCTCAAAATAACCTACTATAAGTAAATATCATCAAATAATAAAACTGAAAATTATTTTGTTTTACTTATTCAAATAGTATTAATCCACAAATATAAATATTTAACCTTATTTATGATTATTTTTCGATTCCTAAAAAATAATATTTAATAAGAAAATATAATAAATCATAATTAGGTTACACAATTCCAGAATCTAATAATTGATTATATAAATACTAACATAAACAAAGGGAACATTTTTTTATGTTGTTTTTAGATTCAGATTATCTGAGACTTTGTTATAATGGTATGTACTATACAATGAAAATTTGAAAATAGTTATTATATATTTAAAAAGAAAGAGAAAGATTTTTTAAGCAAATTATAACTTATATTATTTTCATTTTTACTCTAGTAATTATAAAAATATATATTTAGTTGATTTATATATTCAATATGACATGATAAAAGATTTTTCAAATATTCAACCTTACATATGTTTGTCTTTTATTTATTATTCAAGGATGTGAAAATATGAATGATTTGGTTTCTAAGACAGATGAGTTGCTACTACAAGAACTAAAAAAACAGTTAAGTGACACTACTGCCTTTGAATCTTTGCAAATGAAATTAGATGAAGCGGAAAAATCTCGTGAAGTCCCCTTTGCAGATTTTTCCGACGTAGAAATAATTCAATATTATTTATACAAGCAAGATCATCTAAATAAACAACATGATAAGTCGGATAGAACACGAGCGGAATATAAAAAGGAATTACTCTTCTTCATTCAACATGTATTGGAGTTTTCAAATGATATAGGAATAGATATAGAATGTATTGTAGATGGTTCTCTCTTTAAATCACTGGAGAAAAGGCATATACGGAAATACCAGGAGTGGCTAGCTACAAAAAGTCCTTATGTTTTGAAGAAAGGCCCTTATTCAGCAGCAACTCTATCTCGAAAAACAACAATTCTTCGCCATTTCCTTAAATTTTTGTATGAGACGGGATATATTAAAACACCAATTCATGAAGGTCTGAAATTGGCCACTGTTCGAAAGGACGATAGACCGAACAGAGACTTAGGTCCGAAAGAAGTGATTGAACTACTTACCTATTATAAGAAGATTAATCATCCAGTTATGTTTGGGCTTATTCATGTGCTGGTGACAACCGGTATTCGGAATGAAGAACTATGCCGCTTAAAAATTAAAGACATTCATTACGATAGCAGTACAAGTATGTATTACTTCGATATATTAGGAAAAGGAAATAAAAGAAGAGAAGCGCCAATTAAAGATAAAGTAATGGATAGTATTCGTGCATTCCGTCAGGCCAGAGGATTAAAGGAAATAAAAGATGCAGCTCCTGAAGAGTATTTATTCACTACAAGTACGGGTAAAGGCTACTCACCCAGCTATCTTTCACAATACATCACGAAAATGGTGAAAGATAGCGGCTTGTCTATTATTGCTGACACGAAAATCAATATAAGCACTCACGTTTTTCGGCATACGTTTGCTATCATTAGTTACATGAGTTCAGCTGACATATATAAAATTTCTCGTTCTCTTGGACACGAGAAGCTTGAAACAACAATGATCTACTTGCAGAAGCATATGGAACGAGAACAACATGCGATTCACACTTGGGAAGAATCAAATATTTTAGGTGAATTTTTATAGATGTCCGAAATCCAGAAAAAAAAAGGATAAAATAACAAACTCTTCATATTTATTTTCCAGCAAAAGCATTCCTCCCTATTGCATTTATTCTATCGGATTCTGCAATATGCTCATCAACTATATTTGATTGAAAATAACCAATGAGAAATCAATTTCTCATTGGTCTCCTTTGGAAGTAAAAAAACCTATTCTAACGGTAACTAATAAACCAGCAAAAAAGGATTCGTCAAAAAAGTTCAGTTACTGATCCAAACTCCGATAAAGCATCGATTAATTACTATCCTTAACCCACATTGTTCCCAATAGCCACAACAGCCCAGTATTTTTAAAAACACACTTTTAACTTTTAGTGCCCCTTTAATCTGTTCATTGGCAGTCGTATAACGGCCCAGAGAAAAAAATGATAAAACAGTTCAATATGTAAGAAATCCTGTATCACACGTTTATTTTCTTAATTCAATGTTATAATTGGGATAGCAGTTGTTACGAGGCGGGGTCACTCTCTCGTTCCGATATTCTTCAGGGACGGGAGGTGATAGCAATGGACATTCTATTGGAACTT
The DNA here is from genome assembly GCF_047238185.1 of Bacillus kalamii. Classification (NCBI taxonomy): domain Bacteria; kingdom Bacillati; phylum Bacillota; class Bacilli; order Caryophanales; family Bacillaceae; genus Bacillus; species Bacillus kalamii. Next base: position 37,442 of record NZ_JBDFMI010000003.1, read on the forward strand.
TTAAAAGCGGCCGTGAAAGGTATTGCAAGCGCAGTTACCACATTCATTTTTTCACGATTATATGCAGAAAAAGACAAAAAGAAATCCGCCCGTAACGCTCGCCACAAGCACGGTCGGAAATCTTGGAAATAACATATATTTTTGAGTGACTGCTGCCTTGTGACGGCTGTCTGACGGAGTGTTCACGCACTTCGTCTTTTCTTATTATCTTCATTTTACCGCTTTATATTCGCGTTTACAAGGGATGTTCATCAAGAGGACTGACTATAGCGGCTGACTTCCTTTGTTTTCTTGAGTTAGCCGTACTATCGGCCACGCTTTTGGGCGAATTGGTTAACCATTCCATATAAACAATAATCTTAAAATGCTGTACTATACTGTCTAGGGATAAAATTATTTAATTTTAAATGTGAAGCTGCTTGTAAAGTCCAATAAGGGTTTGCTAATAAGCCATGTCCTATTGCAACTATATCAGCATCATTGTTACAAATCACTGAATTTGCTAAAGTTACATTACTTAGCCTACCAACAGCAATTACAGGAACTTGAAGATCATCTTTTATTCTCTTAGCAAGTGGTACTTGGTAACCTTCATGAACTCCAGGTTTACCAGCTGCGTCTATAGGTCCTTCACCACCAGAACTAACGTCAAAAGCATCTACACCAGCAGCTTTAAATACTTTAGAAAAAGTAATTACATCCTCTATAGTGTACCCTCCCTTTACATACTCGGTTCCGGAAATGCGCATAAGCAATGGCATATCAGTAGGGATAACACATTTTATTGCCTTTATTACTTCCACGCCAAACCTTGTTCTTTCTTGGCCATATTCATCCTCGCGCTTATTGGTATACGGAGATAAAAACTGATGTATTAAGTATCCGTGTGCGCCATGTAGTTCAATTAAATCAAAACCTGCATCAACTGCACGTATAGCGGCTTCTTTAAACAGAAGAATGAGAAATGCCAATCCGTCGGCATACCATCCTTCCCAGTAGCAGAAAATTGACACATGGGTGACATCATCACACGATTTTTCAAAGTTACATTTTTTAGCATATACTCACTCATTAAGTTAATCATCAATCTTCCTCCTTCTATATCCTCTTTTTATTCTATTTCTATACATACATATTAAGTCCAAATCTGCTGTAACCTTATACAAGATTATTTCTTATAATAAAAATAGAGAGAACTCCTTGTTGCAAGAATCCTCCCTGTTTTTATTCTAATTCTGAAACAGCTTAGGTTTATAACCTTGTAAAAGGATATTGCATACAATAATTCTTTTCTCTCTCTCATAAAAAAGGCTTTCCTTATATACAAAACCATTGTTCAACAAACCTACCGAAACTGTAGCTATACTAATACTCTCACTGCCGGAGTTAAAATACTCAATAACACCGATTTAAAATATGTGTTCCCCCATAGTCATTATAAATATAGATCAAATAAAGTCATCCTTTTCCTGAGTAATAGAAATAAATCTTAGACTATTCAAGTGTACTGCACTCTGTTCATGAATGGAAAGAAGCTTTGATCGACTGGTATGATTACAGTCCCACGTATACAGTAGCGAAAAAAGGCTTTCTTCGTTGGCTTCAACAAGGTGAAAAAATCAATCATTCTTCCGTTTTTCTATTAAAAAAGATTCCTAAATTAACTCCCTAAAAGAAAAAATCCAAGAATCCAAAGCGTGGCAAGTTTAAGGTTAGACAGATAGAAAAACCGGCACCGGTCCTTTTGAAAAGCATTTTCTTCCTTGTACATCTTCTTCAAAAATAGATTGGCTTATGACTCGAGCCCAGCAGGTGTAAGGTTAGACAGCGTTAAAAGACAATCTCCAAATAGAGATTGCCTTTAATATGCTAACTACCTTTATTTTTCTCTTTATTCACTATATCGAACTCGATCGACTAAAGAGTCCTTCGTAAAGTTCTTCGTAACAGAAAATGAAAGAATAAATTGAACGATCACAACAGCTACTATTAGAAGGATAGCTGCACCTGTTGGATACGAATAAACATTTGTAAAGCTCGCTCCACTTTCTTTCAGAAGAAGGAATGCAATATAACCGCCTATACTTCCCAGACCTAAAGAAGAAACTAACGTACAAATCGTGTATACAATACCCTCTAATTGAAGCATTTTTAATAATTGTTTATTAGACATACCAATTGCTTGCAGTACACCTAGCTCTTTTTTACGAGTTATAACACTTGTAATCATTGTATTAATTAAATTCACAAAGCTAATTAAACCGATGATGCTCACTAAGCTAAGACCTATTAATCTCATAGTAGAATATAGAAACTCTGTACTTTTATAGGCATCTTTATACGTGCTATATTCTAAACGATTATCTTGATCAGATATCGATTTAATAGCAGCTCCGACATCTTCTTCTTGTTTTTTATCCACAAAAATTTCTAGTGTTTGATTTGTATTGGTCTTATATAATTTGTTAAGAAGCTGATTATCTACTATTAGCCATTGGTGTGAGTCTAAAATACCTTGAATAGTAAACGTTTCTTCGTATTTACGCTTACCATCTAGCACCGTTAATTGAATTTGATCTCCAACCTTTACTTGAAGATTCTCCGCTAAAGCTTTATGCCCAATAATAATTCCATTATTCTCTACCAATGCTTGCTTGTTAATATCACCTGAAATAAGCAAGTCTTTTAACTCTTCCAATCGCTTATATGGCATACCATCCAAATTAAATTCAGTTGGTCCTGTTTCACCATATAAATCTAACTTTTTTTCGTTTTGATAAACAACTAGACCGCTTTTGAGTTTATCAATTTTTTTAACGCCTTTTAAATCCTCTATTTGATCAATGAAATTACCCGTTAACGGATTATTCAGCTGCGCTTCATTGTATGATTGCTCTGCACCCAACTCATATTCTACTTCTACTTTGTAATCACTATAGAAGGATTGACGAGTAAAATCATCTAAGTTCATACCACTTAAAATGGTTGCCATAATCATGAATAAAATACCGCTGAAAGAAAGAGAAATAATCGTCATATATGTTCGTTTTTTATTTCTCCATAGAGATGTTGTCATTAAATTGAACAAAGTAATATTTTTATGACCTTTTCTCGTTTTCTGCTTTTCCCTATTGGTAGCCTGATAACGAATCGCTTCAATTGGCGAAACCTTTGAAGCCATCTTCATTGGCTTTAATATAGATAATAGAACTGTAATGAGACTAACAATCAACACAGCTACCAAAATAATCGTACTAGTAAACTTGTTTACACTATCACTCGCAAAATCTAATTGTGAAAGAATGATTTCGCTCACACCCCAACCGAGTAACATACCAATTGGAATACCAATACACGATAATAGCATACCTTCACGAAGCAATATTTTCTTAATTTGTTTCTTTGTTGCTCCAATTGCTCGAAGCTTCCCAAATTCTTGGATTCGTTGCACAATCGCTACATAGAAAATACTATAAATTACAAGTACACCTGTTAAAATAACGATACTACCAATAACAAAAGCTCCTATAAATAATGAACTATCTGGTTTGAAATTATCTAAATAGCCATCATTCATGACGATATCATATTTCTTAATACCCATTTTAGCTGCCATCTGATTGATACTAAATTCAATGTCATCCTTGGACATTTGATTTTCACCTTTAATGAAGATAGTTGCAGTGTAATTAGGTTTTTTAATAGCTTCCTTAAAGTACGCTTCCGATACATAAATAGAAGAACTATTATACGCTTGTTCCGATTTATTTCGCTCTCTAATGCCGCTGACAACAAAATTTTCTGCTACTTTTTGATCGGTCTCTCTATTTATGTATTCAATTGAAATCGTCTGTCCAACTTTGACAGGATAGCCTAATTGCTGTAGTAGCTCCTTATTTAATACTATTTCATTTTTCTTATTAGGTAGTGTGCCACTTTCCAATACACTGTTGTTCATCTTGAAGTTGTTTGAATCGACATAGCCGATAATTGCTTTACTCTCACCAAGCTTTAACATCCCAATGACACTACTTACACCATACCGCTCTATTTCACGGTGATTTTTAATAACAGCTAATTCTTTTTCATCTACTTTCTTAAAAAAAGCGTGTGCATCTCCGGCATTTCGAATAGCTTCATATTTATAATTTTGGGCGAAATGACTTGTGATAATGCCGACCGATGATAGAAGAAGAGTTGTTAAAACGATCGCTACAACAATTAAAATACTCTTTGATTTATTTGCTTTTAAGTTATTAATTACGATGCTTGTGAGCTGTTTCATTTAAAACACCACCTTTAATCACTTTACCATCTTCAATAATGATTGTGCGATCTGCCATTTGCGCAATGCTTTCATCATGCGTAATGACAACTAAGGTTTGTCCAAATTTTTTGGCTGACATTTTAAGTAAGCTCATGACTTCTCCGCTCGTTTTCGTATCTAGGTTTCCTGTTGGTTCATCTGCCAAAATCATAGCAGGTCTTGATGCTAGGGCACGAGCAATTGCCACGCGTTGCTGTTGACCACCTGAAAGAGTATTTGGCATTGCTTCTTTTTTCTCATCTAAGCCTATTGTGTGTAGAAGTTCATTAATAAACGGCTCATCTACTTTTTGCCCATCTAATCCTATTGGTAGTACAACATTCTCCCAAACGTTTAAAGCAGGTAATAAATTGAACGCCTGAAAGATGAAGCCGATTTTCCGACGGCGAAATACCGCTAGTTCCTCTTCCTTTAGTTGATAAACATCTTTACCTGCAATCATTACCTTCCCCGATGTTGGATAATCCAGACCGCCTAATAAATGCAGCAATGTACTTTTTCCAGAACCAGATTTTCCTACAATAGCTACAAATTCTCCTTCATTTACTTGAAGATTTGCCTGATCAATAGCTCGTACTTCATTTTCTCCTTGACCATAATATTTATTTAATTGGATTGTTTCTAAAATGTTCATTGGTTCGTCCTCCTCGTTTATCTATACATTGAGGATAACATCCTATTCTTTCATCACTCTTTCAATCACTCTTACATTTTTGTAAGAATAGCGAAAACGTTGTTCCAACACCTTCTTCTGATTTCACAACAATACTGCCGCCCTGCTCTTCGATTATTTTTCTTGTTAAAAAGAGTCCTACACCTGAACCTTCTATCCCTTGTATCTCAGGATGATTCCCTCGATAAAAACGTTGGAAAATACGATTATATTCAGCCTTATTAATCCCAATTCCTTGATCGGCAATATCCACTCTGACAAAGTTCACCAATGAGTGAACAGAAATGCTTACTTCTCGATGTGGATTGGTGTATTTGACAGCATTATCGATCACATTAAATATACTTTCTTCTGTCCACTTTTCATCAGCAAAAACATAAAGATCATCAAAATCCTCAACTATTAATTCAACATTCTTTTGTAATGATTTTGGATAAGCACTGTTCATAGCTTTTACAAGTAATGCTTTCATACTTGTTGATCTTTGATTTAACTGAATCATCGCAATTTCTAATCTTGATAAATTCAATAATGCATCCGATAAGTTATGTAGCTTTTCAATTGTATAACTATTACTCTGTAAAAACTCTTGCTGCTCCTCTTTTGTTAAATCAGGATCAAGCAGTAGCTCATTATAAAGCTGTAAAGAAGATATTGGTGTTTTCACTTGATGAGAAATGTCTGTAATTAACTCTTTTAAAGATTCTTTTTCTTTTCTTAGCTTTTCAAAATGGAGTTGCTGTTTTCTACCCAATTGATAAAGTAATGAATACATTTGATGTTCATTTCCTTCTTTGTAGCTCGGTTCAATCATTGTATAATCATCATTCATAAAGTTCGTCAATTGATTCGAAATAAAAGTCAAAGAGGCCTTATTTCTTCGCTTCATCTTTTCCCAGACAAATACGTTTAAAATTAACAAAAGCAGGAGCAAAAAACCATTGATTAAAAAGGAATCATTGATAAATTGCAGAAAACGATCATCCTTCATGAATGGTAATGTTTCATCATAACCATACTTCGCCAAAATCGTTGCTCCTAATCCTTGCTCATCAGTATTATTTTGAATGATTGCCTCAACAATGCGCGATTCATCCTCTGGATAAAGTGATACTAACTTTCCAACAAGCCTATCTGTATACGCTTTTTGTTCATCATGGTACGTGGAAATTTGATCATACTGTAAATAGAGAAATAGGCCATATACGCAAGCCATTACGAAGCCGATAACAAGGAATAAGAATGAATACTTCTTACTATTCATCGCTTCACACACTCTTCTGACCATACATAACCAACACCTCGAACATTTTTAATATATGTTGGCATAGATGGTTCATCCTCTACCTTTTCTCTCAATCTACGAATATTTACAGCTACTGTATTCTCATCCACGAATTGCCCATCATGATCCCAGAGCGCTTGTAATAACTGCTCTTTCGTTAACACTTGTAAGGCATTATTCATCATATATTTAAGGAGTTTATGTTCATTTTTACTTAGCAACATCTCATTATTTCTTTTAGTGATCTTCATTTCATCTACGGAAAAAACAACATCTTTTGATTGGAATACCATCATTTTGGACTTTCCTTCATTACGACGCATTAAGGCATTAATTTTTGAAATAAGTATAAGCAAACTGAATGGTTTTGTAATATAATCATCTGCACCTAATTCATATCCTGTCACCATATCCACTTCTTGATCTAAAGCTGTAAGTAAAACAAAAATAACATCGCTCGTTTGTCTAACTTCTTGGCAAAAATCAAATCCGCTTCCATCAGGCAATCCAACATCACTTACAATTAAATCAATGGTATGACTCTGCAAATACGATCGTGCTTCCTCCAAATTACTTGCGGAAAGAACTTGATAGCCCTCTTTTTTCAATTTAAATGTCAATCCTCTATTTAAAGAAACATCATCTTCAACTACTAAAATTGTTGCCTCCATCTTTCTCCTCCATATCAAATCAGTCTGTTTTCATTATATATTTGTTATCTCAAGATAACGAAGAATAGTTTGTATAATCACTGAAAAGTATCTAAGATGAGATTCCGCATTGCGAGAGGAATGAAATACATTCATTACACTTACTTTCCATCCACCATCTTTGCAAATTCCAAAAGAGTTGTTGTGTACTTGACATATATTCTTGGCAACTGGTATTTTTCATCCTTCGAAGTGCCTTCTGAATATAGTTCAGGAGTCGTTGTCAGTCCAAAAGAATAATATTTCTTAGTTTCCTCCACTACTATCGAATTAAAGCTACCATAAGGATAAGCGAGCGCTATAACAGGCTTTCCTTTTATTTTTTCTATCTTTTCTTTAGATGACTTCAATTCATATTCAAAATCCATTATCTTAGTTAAATTCGGATGAGTGGCTGTATGTTATTGAATGGATGCAAACTTTGAATTAGCCATCCTTTTCAAATCTGATTGCGAAAGTCGCTTATCATTATCAATAAAATCAGATATGATAAAAAAAGTAGCAGCAGGCTAAAACTGTTTGCTTTCTAGCTTTTGAAGAATCGTAAAGGCATGAAGATTATTTTTATATCCATCATCTAATGTAATGAATATCGGCTTGTTAACCTTATCCATTTCATCCCAACGATCAAATGTTAATAAAGTAAAACCATGTTCTCTTAAATAAATCATCTGCTTCTCGAAGTTTTCAGGTGTCACATATAGCTCCTTCATCCCATGCCCTGGAATGTCAACACTAAACTGGACAAAAATTATAAGGTCTGTTGTTTGATCTCTACTGGTGTTAAATAGCCCGGGTTTTTATTTTACCAAACATTTCAAATTAGGCCCTAAATTACTGCTATAATTTATAGAATTCTTCTCAATTGATGAGCTTTATCGTATTGAAGGAGTGCATCTTTTAACAATTTCATTTTATTTTCTTCTTTTTTTCGATTAAGCTGATAAGCCACACAGTTGGTCATGGTTACTGGATCAATGCTCACATAAAAACACTGGCTTGCTAATTTCCCCAATTGGCATTGTTCCCAATGGCCACAACAGCCAAATGGTCTAGAAAATCCACTTTTAGTATATTGACTCATTCTTTTCAGCCCCTATTCTTATCACCTTTTCAGCCAGTACCATGTTCTTATAACAAACTACATACTTAGCTCCTTTAATCTGTTCATTGGCCGTCGTATAAAAGCCTGTTTCTTCGTGAAAAACCATCTGTTCTGTACGCGGAATGACAGGAAGTATTCCTGCATATTTCCCTCTGCACACTTTTCGATTGATCCCTTTCATATAACTAAATTCTGCATCTTCAAGATGTATGTACTCGGCGTATGCCACAATTCTCCCATAATTATCATTTCCGTAATCGATAGAACGGACAGAGATTAATCCCTTTTTGCTATTATAGTAACACTCCACTTTGTCCCCACTATTCAATGATAAATTATCGATAAACTGTAACATACGAACGCCCCCATAGTTATATTCATTTTCAAGACAATCCATTAAGATGGTCTTAATCACATGACTAATTAACGAAAGAAAAAGAGGAAATCCCCAAAGGATCTCCTCACGTTTTGATTAACTCAGTAGTGATAAGAAGTCTAATTGTTCGACTCCATGAATAACCTCACTATCAAACTCTTTTCTTCGTTTTTGGCGGCGCTTCTCCAGTTCATCTTGTTGTTTTTGTTTTACCTGTTCTTCTTGTTGTTTAGCCAGCTTCATTTCTAAAGCCTGGTACGCTTCTTCCACTTTATCGAATTCATTAAGAGCTGCTTCAAACGCGTCCCAATTAAAATCAGCTTCTTGAGAGGGTTGATAACCACAGATTCTTAACGTCTCATCGGTCAACTCTTTGAATGATTGATTTACTCGCTCTTTAAATTCGGCTTCCGATACTAACTGCAGGTCCTGATCTAAGTCTTTTACAGCTGCAGACTTCCAGGCATTCGTTAGTTCTACGGCAGACAACGTTTTAGAAAGGTCTGAAACTAGAGTATTCGTACTTGTATCAGCGTATTTCGCCAGTTCGTCCGAACGTTCTATTCGACCTTCTACGATCATGGCTGCGATACGTCTACTCATCAAGCGTTGAAATTGGGTTAATTGATTGGTATTATTGGCCACAAAAAACATGACCTTGCATGCGCGGTGCTGTCCCAATCGATGGGATCGTTTGCTCGCTTGTCTAACGACATTAATATCGTCATTCAGCTGATAAAACATAAGAGTAGGAAATTCCATCAAATCGAGGCCTACTTCAATAAGGCGCATATTCATAATCAATACTTCTTTACCCGTTTTTGCTTGATAATCAAGCCATTCAAATCGGTCAGCCACTTTCACCTTATCATTCATGATTTCACAAGCGATTCCTTGTTCTTCAAGAATGCTCTTTAAACGCTCATTTGTTTTATATCCACCGGTATAGTTGGTAAAGATGATACAACGCCGTTTATCTCTTACTTCTTTTTCAACGTGTTTCAAGAGCGCTCTTTCCTTAGCCGTTCTGTAACTCTTTGGAAAGGCCTTCGCCACTACCGTATCAAGTAAGACACCATCTCTTGCCACATACTGTACTTCTGCTCCTTTTTGAGGCTGATCGGCATAATTAATCGTCACTGGATTAAAATGTGACCAAGCAGCTGTTCCCATCTCTCGTTGATAATGGATGGCATTCGTATATAAATCACTATGCAATTTTTTGTATTCCTCCAAATGGTCATCGTCCAAGTCCACCACAACAGGAATTTCATTAAATTCCACCATAGGGACCTGTAGGTCAGCCAAATCAAGAAACGTACTTTTATCAAACAAATAATTGGCTAACAACTTAGGAGAGATACCTGGTCGCTCTTTCACGATAACTGTCTCTTTTTTTCGGTTTGTGTGAACCCCTACATTTTTATCTCCATCGTGCTGTGTCACTATTTTTTCCAAGACACCATATCGTTGGGCCCATTGTTCTTTAGAGGTGCTGTACGTGATGCCTTCCTTCAACATCTCCCCAGCAAAAGCCCTCCAAATGAGCGCCTGAATGGAAGAGGAGGAACCGTTGGTTAAGGTTCCAGTCAAAAAGAATGATTTACGGCATGATTGAAGCATTTTTGCCAAGGCTAATCCACGGCCACTATCCGAAGCTTTCATTTGATGGATTTCATCATAGATAGCCATATGAAAATGATTACGTAAATGCTTTTGAAAGATGTCCGCAATCATCCACCGAGCGCCGCCATGGGTTTCTCCCCATTCTTTTCGTGCCGGTCTGGCCAAGGATCGGTTCGTTTTTCCGTCATAGTCTTCCTGCAAGTTACGGATATCCGGTTTCCATTTGATGACGTAGTCTTTCGGTAGCCCATTCGGAAGCAACGTTCCAGCCTTGCGGCTTTTTATTATGTCTGCAGGAGTAGGCGGTAATTTCGGTTTTTCAATCACATCTACCCAACCAGCTACTGCATCTTCCGCACTTTCCCCTTTTTTCTTGGTATGTTTTAATAGTGCCTTTCCTGTATCAGGAGAACGCCAAACATGATTTTTCGAATCCCATTTGGATCCTAGCACGTACCCCTGGGCAGCCAATTTCATTCGATCAGTGCTAACCAGTACGAATTCAATAAGGCCCTTAGGTACTCTAGGATTTTGTTTTACCTGCCGTACATACTCTAGCGCTTCATTTGTGTTAGAAATGATACGGGTTGTAAACAACTGTTTTTTGATGACTTTCGGAATTTCCGATGTCGCCCACTTCGGCAAGACATTCGATGGAGCGATGACTAACACTCGGATTCCATCCTTTGCGCCTGTCTTTTCTCTTTGCTTCATATAGACAAACACGGATGTTAACGAGATTTGTGTTTTCCCTGTTCCCATCTCGGCCGTAATGAACACACCTTTTTTTCGTTTCAATACCTCAAGCGCAGCCATACTTACTTTTGCTTGGGCAGGCAAAGGAATACGATTCAATTCTCCCATAAACGGAGACAATACGGTTCCATCGGTTAATGGCTTCATGAACGCATCCAACTTTTTACCAAGCAGCTCTGCATTGGCTTTTAAATATTCGGTTGTCGTCATATCCTTCGTAAACACTCCTTGCCCCATAATAGAGGTAGAGCGAGGATTTAATACCTTATTTTTAATAGCTGTCTCCATCTTAGCCAGAACAGATTCTTCCGTCATGGAGACAACTTTAACAGCTTTTATCTCTTTCCAATCACCAGCTAAATCTGTAGTGGCCACTTCAATTTTCATGCAGCTTTCAATTCCTAAAATCGTTAGATATTGGTTAGCCCAGTCCTTTGATTTCGGGAGGCCAAACGCTTCTGCAATATATTGACCTGCCACTTCCATGATATTGCCTTTTGGCGCAATGACCACTCGCTCAGGCACATGTTTGGAACCCGTTCGGACCATCTCATTCAAGCTTTGTTGATAATCATCATCTGATGTAGACCGCGGTAAAAGGGTATGATGCGTCACCTTTCCATCCACCGTTTCAATCCGTCTGAAACTTTTACTGGAACGATACATCTCCACTTTGTCCGTTTTCTCGTCAACCACATGAAGAACATGACTGTCATATAGAGCCGCATGAACAGCCCTCGCAGCTGTGAAGCTTCCCGCATAACCGATTCCTACAATCACTGGTTCTTGCGTATGATCCACTCTTTCTGAAAGGATGAATTTGATAAACACCTCAAATTGTTTTCCATCCTCCATCACTCTAAGCTTTTTCATATGTTCGTCCACTGCCGAACAAAGACAGAAGGGAGCCCCCTCTGCATTTGTTCATGCAGAAGGGACTTCCCTCCTTTACGTATTTAAAATGGTTTGTTTATTATTTCGATTTATCCGGCTACTGATTTTAGGATTTTACTTGGCTTTTATTTTGATAGATGATTCGAAGTAAAAACCAGGCATTAAAAGCAAAGATGACTAGCACTGAAATAGAAAGGCAGTACAACATGAAATGTGCCATCCCTTTATTTACAGTCAGTCCAACCACTACATTCATGAATAGCACTTTCTTCATAAACAAAAAACTTAGGACAAATACACCATTCCCAAATGCCAATAGTGGCCATTCTCTTTTGAACATATTCCTCTTCCTTCCTTTATTTTAGATTAAAAATACCTTGGTCCGAAAATACACGGACAATGGATTTCGGTTTAAATGTGGTGATATCTTGTTCTTTTCCATTCTTAGGATTGAATCCTTTCCTCTCCTCTTGAACACGCTTTGTTAAACCAAGAAGCATATGGTTTCCCATGCTTTCAGGCAATGCGCCTGCACTAATCGCAGAAGCAATATGCGTATATTTAAGAGGCAACGCCGGTCGGATCTTCTTCATTGATGAGGTGACTTCCAACGAAGACATAGCCATCATGACCTTCTCATAATGTCCTGAAGACGCCTGGGATGCCAGTATATCGCTTGCATCCACTTTCAAGCTCACGAAAAGGTCCACCTGCATCGGCGCCTGTTCTACCGTATACCTCACACGCAAGGATTCCAATTGATCCAAAGGCGTAATGGCTTCTTTAGGTAAGAAGGAAAGATTGATTAATTCCTTTTCTATTTTTTCTTTGTATAAACGTTCCTCTGTCGTTCGGAGTCCTTTTAGTCTACGTTTGGCAAATACAATCACTTGTTGAAAACGATCGTAATGTCCATTCAAATCGGAAAAACGAAAAACACGAATATCAACAAACCGACTGGCCAACGTTTTTGAAACATCTCGGAGCACGTATTTTGGGATGTTGAAGATTAAAAGGCCACCTGCAGGTAAATAGTTATCCGTCAAATCCTGCAAAAAAAGTCCCTCCAGTCGTTTTCCCTGTAGTTGGGCGAACGGAGGATTTACATACAGGGCTGAAAAGGCTTCATGACTGATTCGAGTTTCCTCATACCCACATGCCAGTACATGGTCAAGGTTCAAGGCGGCTGTGGCAGCACGCCCTTTCTCCAGTTCTATTCCATAGGTCGTACATGAGCATTGATGAGTGGACTCTAATTGTTTTGCCATATGTGATAATGCTTTCCCCTCTCCAGCACAGGGATCTAACAAATTCACTTTCTCCCCTGGTGTTACCTTCAATGCTTTCACAATGTAACTCATCTCTTCCACGGGTGTTGCATAAAACCCACCTTTTGATTCCGATGCTAATCTGGCCATTATAAAGCCTCCTCTTTTTTATTGATTTGAAAATGAAGTCTCTTTAGTCGATCAATGTCCGAGAAGATTTTTTCCATATCATCTGGAGTCAATGAATCGGTATATGTTTGATCATTCCATCCTTCCGGATACAGCAGTTTATATCTTTTCGATTGCACATTACACCAGCTGCCACCGGTATAGGAAAGGATTCCATAAAAAAAGAAGAATGAAAGATCAATCAGCATCCCGATTGACGATCGCCTTTCATTCTTCAAATTCTTATCCTTTTATACTTTGGTTGATTAACTTATTTGTTTTTTGATTTCCCCATATTCATATGTCGTGATCTCCCTATTTCGGGGATCGCACACTTGAATAGAGGCATACGAATGGTGTTCTTCAATAAACTGAGGAACTAAGCATTTGGATATGGCTACATACTTTGTTTCATTACCTTCTTCAAAATAACAGGTAACATAATGATTCATATAAGCGCTCCTTTTGATTTTTTGGATATAAAAAAAAGACGTATAGAAAAGTCTATACATCTTTTGATTCCCATAAAAAAACGCATATGCGGTCCCCACCAAAAAGAAAGAGACTTCATCTACGTTTTGAATGATCGCTATTTACTTTTTTCATATCTAATTCGTTCTGCACACCAAAAAAAGGTGGGAACACTTAAGACAAAACAGACGCACATCCAACTTTCTTCTGCTCGCTTTGGCGGGAAGATACAAGGATTTTCAAAGTTCATTAACTATTGTCAGTTTAGCATAAAAATAAGCAATTGGTAATACTCAATTTTATTAAAATGACGTTTAAACGTTCATTAATGTTGCTTTAAAATAAAGTTTGATTATTTTAATACTCCTTATTTCACTAAAGCACCTGTTTGTTTAAGTGAATAAATTCACATTTATATTGTTTCTCATATACAAAATCAGTTTATATATCACATTTTTTCTAACAGGTTCAAAGTAAATTTGTGATTATTTGTTAATTAATCTTTTTGTGTAGCCACTGCTCTACTACCTTTAACTGCTCTTCAGTATGGAAGAAATGTTCTCCTGTTTCCATAACATCTAAAACACAATGGTATTTTTCTTTAAAATTGTTAATCGTTTCAAATTCACATAGGTCATCCTTAGCTCCATACAAAATATATGTATTTGTATTCCATATTGTAATAGGATGTTCTTTAACATAGCAAAAATAATCCCAATATAATTTTTGACCAATAGGCGTTTCTATAGTCATTTCTTTTTTCAAGAGTTCCGGTGTTACATTAAACCATTTCATCATATTTTCGATAAGTCGCTCCATATCAACAACTGGTGATAAAAATAATGTCTTTTTTAATCCCTCATTTTGATAAGCTAAAAGGCTAAAATAAGCTCCCATACTACAAGCAAATAAGCTTACTTCGTCCCAATGTTCTTTTGCATAATTCATAATAATAGATAGTTCACTAACACAAAACTGTACTTTACAAGGAGTAGTGTCATTTTTTCTTTCTCCGTGCTCTGGTAAATCAAAACTTAATACTTGATAACCTTTTCGAATGGCTTCTTCAGCTAATATTTGAATCACTATATCTTCCTTATTTGACATATTTCCGTGTACTGCGATAAAAACTTTTTTACTCTTTTCTCCCCACAAAATCGCAGGAATATTATTAATCTTAAAATTATTCTTAAACATATTTCCTCCATAAAATGATATGTGTGGGATTGGACAAATAATTGCCTTAATATCATTTTATCTTCCTTAGTTTTAATTAAGTTAAACTATTCTTACTTTACCATATATGAATTATTTATATCTCCATATTTCTGTATATAACCGTCTCCCATGTGTTTAAATGCCTTCATTTTTTCACATTTTCAGAAGCTTACAACTTATAATTTTAATTTTCTATAAAGCTAGTCGAGTAGAAGAGAACCTCTCAACCTTACGGTAGATTGTGTTCTCCCCCCTCATAGAACCGTGCTTGCGCTATTAACGCACACGGCTCCTCCTAGTTACCATTCACAAAATATAGCTAATCTTTTAAGATCAGATATTGCTAATTCTGCTATCCTTACTAGTCTTGTTTCCATTTATCATTCCTACCTCTGTGTGTAGTAAATGTGTCCCTAGCAAGGGTGATAACTGGTAGCTAGCCTTTCCTCCATCGGCATTACCCAACTTCATTGGTACTACGCTGCTATCCGACTCCCTAAATCGGCATTTGGTTTCCTTCTTCTTGCCATATACGAAGAATGAAATGTTGCTTTCTGCTGCAGGTAAAGCATCAGCCCTCTCGATTTACTAACGATTATGGGGCTCAATCCCTTCAACCATTTGGCTTTCGGCCCGTCACCTAACTGTCTACGCTTAAAAACTAAAGTTACCTTTAGCCCTCCAAGACTCGCTACGAGTGAATGGCTAGTTCTTACTCGACGGGAATCCCACCCGTTATATGATACGACCTAGGCTCGGCCGCACACCTGCCCCGATAGCGCCATAACAAAAATAAAACTGCTCGAAAGCAGCCTTGATCTTCAGCTCTAGCACCTATTAGGTTAAGAACATTTCTTCACATACCTAGATTGTTTTGAATACTTAAGCAGTTCACCTTTGATATATTTATTAATGTTGCTTTTACGTCTGAAATATAACAAAAAAGAGACATTTGTATTATAAAGGTCTCTTTTTTGTGAGGACTTTAACAAGATATAAATGATACAATTATACCAAGCAAGAAAAGATTAGCCACAATGATTTTCGGAAAGAAATGATTTTTCAACATTGAAAGGAGAATGACAAAAATGTTTCTATCAGTTATTTTAATGGCTCTAATTTTAGGAGTAGTACTCATAGCATTTTCAAAGAAAATTTCTAAAAATAGTAAGCCACTTCAGTACTGTATAATAGTAGTTAGTGTGACATTAATTGTTATTAGTTTGTATTATATATATATGATTCTTTCAGGAAATTTAACTTTACCTCTGTTTAAGAATTGAAAAATATATTTTAAATGTATAAATGAACTTTATAGTAGACCAAGAAAATAAGAAAAATATGAATAGTTGTTTTAAGATAAGCAGGGTGATTTCCCTGCTTATCTTTTACTAGTTTTTATTACATTTGTAAAAATTAGATTCTCAACCATCCTGCCCCGATAGCACCATAACAAAAATAAGACTGCTTGAAAGCAGCCTTGATCTTAAAATCTAGTACCTGTTAGTAGAAGAAGAAGATTTTCGTTCTCATTTTTATTTTTCTTTCATTTGGCGTTTTTCCAATAAGTGTTTGGTCCATTGCTTTTTAAGATTGCATTTTTCGGTACTTGTTTAATTATAAGAAGAAGGTTTAGTAGATCAACCGACGATGCCATTGCGTTTAGTATTATTAAGAACTTTAATGTTGTTGTTGTTAATAGTCCAAGTGAACTTAATACTAGTGGCAAAATAATTGAAATAATCACAAATGGAGCAATTGTAATAATGATATATCTCGATTTTGAAATCTCTTCTTCTGTTATCACAAATCCCCCAAACAGTGTAAATCCTACATATGTTTTTTCTGATTTAACAAAATTCGGAATTAAAATCAAATGAATTAATTCGTGTATTACTAAAAGTAAAAATAACCACAGAATTATACTTAAATTAATGGTAATCGTTATGGCATCAGATTTTATTCCAAAATCGCTTAAAGAAATACTAGAAAAGATATTTATTATCCCAATAGAGATGAATGCAGAGGCAATCATTAATGGAATAGATAATAAAATTGCACTTGTTAAATTCTTAGGTTCTTTCATTGGAATCCAGTTATTTTTGACTAATTCTAAATGCACACTTGGATTGCTTTCTGGTAATTTATTTGAAATTTTCATTAAATCTACTCCATTTATCTCTTAATTTAGCTGAACCTTACAACAACTTAAAGAATACCATTTCTACAAAGCGGATGTATACTCTTCTTCCACTACTCGAGTAGAAGAGAACCTCTCAACCTTACGGTAGATTGTGTTCTCCCCCCTCATAGAACCGTGCTTGCGCTATTAACGCACACGGCTCCTCCTAGTTACCATTCACAAAATATAGCTAATCTTTTAAGATCAGATATTGCTAATTCTGCTATCCTTACTAGTCTTGTTTCCATTTATTATCCCTACCTCTGTGTGTAGTAAATGTGTCCCTAGTAAGGGTGATAACTGGTAGCTAGCCTTCCCTCCATTGGCATTACCCAACTTCATTGGTACTACGCTGCTATCCGACTCCCTACACGGCATTTGGTTTCCTTGCTTGTTATCACTTGTAGACCATACTCTTCTGAAAAGAAAAGACCTGTAGGGTCTCCCGAGTTGCCGAATCATATCAATGTATAGCGTGCCAAGGTCTCTGACTCCAGAGAGGTTTTATCCTTCTTGCCTTTAACAAAGGATAAAATGTTGCTTTCTGCACGCAGGTAAGGCATCAGCCCTCTCGGTTTACTAACGCTTATGGAGCTCAATCCCTTCAACCATTTGGCTTTCGGCCCACTACCTAACTGTCTACGCTTAAAGGCTAATGTTACCATTAGCCCTCCAAGACTCGCTACGAGCGAATGGCTAGTTCTTACTCGACGGGAATCCCACCCGCTATATGATACGACCTAGGCTCGGCCGCACACCTGCACCGTTTGTGGAATAACAAAAAAAGAGCTGATCACAGCCCTTGGTATTGGAGTAATGCACCCGATCGTATTATAAGGTTAGCCAATGTTATTGGTTGACCTTTTTATTTAGGTTCTAGAATACTAATGGTAGCTGGGGTAGAACGTATGCACCCGTGGGATTCAATCCCGACAACTAAACTGTTCGCCCCCTACTTATAGAAACATGATTGAAGCTGGTTGGGACACAGATCTCGTATAACAAGCGAAGCTATGACACTATAAGGAGCCATTTAGGGGTTACCAGCTAATTCATTGATGAGGAGGAGATATCATGAATCCAGTCATTGGTCTGGATGTCGCAAAAGGTGAAAGTCAGGTTCAAGCATTCTTGGAGAAAAAGAAGCCTTACAAAAAGAGCTTTAAAGTCGCACATACTCTGGATGGATTACAGGAATTACACACCTTTATCAAAGAAGTGGAAGAACAATCAGGCTCACAACCACCCATTGTTTTGGAGTCTACGGGGCATTACCATCTGCCTATCGTTCAGTATTTCGAAAAAAGAGGATACTTGTTAATCATTGTGAATCCACTCATTTCTTACAAAGCAAAAAGTTCGAGTTTGCGCAAAGTCAAAACAGACATAATAGATGCCCATCATCTCTGCGAGCTCTATTACAAAGAGGATTTAGAGCCCTATAAAAAGCGTGGTATCCAGCTTTTGAACTTGCGTAATCTGACGAGACAGCACGAGAATTTGACAGGTATGTTTGTGCAAGCGAAGTTACAATTTCAATCTGTGTTGGATCAAGTATTTCCTGAGTATGTAGGTGTGTTTGGCGAATTGTATTCGGATGTCTCTTTGCGTACTTTATCAGCCTTCCCAACTTCTAAAGAAGTGTTGGAAGCTAGCGAAGAGATCCTTACTTTGAAGATTCATGAACTGTGCAAGAGCCGATCTCAGAAATGGGCCTGTAATCAAGCGAATAAGCTTATACAAGCAGCTGGTCGAAATCCATTTCAGCAAACCCTGTACCAAAGTCACCTGATTAGTTTAGAGATGCTGATTGAAATTCTTCTGGAATACAAAAAGCATCTATCCAACCTTGAAGAAGAGATAGATGCCCTAGCAAAAAATATAGAAGAATATAAGATTATCCAATCCATTCCTGGTATCGGTGAAAAAATCGCGGCAACGATTATTTCTGAAATTGGAGAAATAGATCGGTTTAATCACCCTAAAAAGTTAGTTGCCTTTGCGGGAATCGATCCCAGTGTATTTGAGTCTGGCACCTTCAAAGGGACCAAAAACCATATTACGAAAAGGGGTTCCAGCAGGCTGCGGCATGCCTTATTTACAGCTGTTCGTTGCGCCATTCGAGATGCACGTAAAACAAGAACAACCAAAGAACTCATCCCTCGAAATAAGAGACTACGTGAGTTTTACGACAAAAAACGTGATGAAGGAAAGCCTTATCGAGTTTCCATCATTGCCTGTGCGAACAAGCTTTTACATTGGATTTACGCTCTTTTGAAAACCAAAACAACCTTCCAAGATGTTGTCTAAAATAAATTTTCACATATCTTCAAGTATCTTCCACGTCATTAAAGGAAGTTTATTTGTCATGCCTTATTTTCAGTATAACATGCTTATATTCTATTTTTGAGTGAAATGATTGACAAACTATTAGCTGGTTTAGTTTAAGAACATTTATTCACAAGTCTATGGATTCGCATAAAAACGATTGGGTTGATTCCAAGCGTTTTGTATATGAGCTTACATTATAATTCTATTTGAAATCCATCGGTAAAAATCTCATTATCATTACAAAGATACCTGTTATTGTTATTCCAAACAATGTAGCAACATTTGTAAACTCGGTAGATAACCCTGCTCCATGGAGCAGGGAATAATGGTGCTGAAATTCCCTATAGATTCTTAGTAACCCGTGTCATATCAATGATAAATTCCATCCCCTCTATTTTGCTCGACTCATTAAATGAGTAAATCCACCCATTTCGTTTCATTAGTTGAGCAACGATATATAATCCTAGTCCAGTACCACCATCATTTCTATTTCTAGCAAAGTCCGGTCTATAGAAAGCTTCAAAAACTTTTGAAAGATGGTACTCGTTCAAAGGCGTACATTCATTTGAGATGACCACTCGAGAACTAGAAATAGTAATGGAAATATAACCTTTTTCTGGCGTATACTGGACAGCATTGCTAATTATATTTCGTATAATCCGTTTAAATTCGGAATGATCACCAAATGCGTTACTATTATCAGAAGAATACGTAATCATTTGTTTTTTATTCTTAGCGATAAGCTGATATGTCGGCAATATCTCTTCTAAGACTTCCTTTATTTCAAAAGCATTTTCTGCTCTATTTTCATTATTTATATCTAGTTTAGAAATGTCTAGAATTTCGTTCACTAGCTGTGTTTGTTCATTTAGAATGTCATGACATTTTTTTAAGTATTTATCACGATCATTAAAATCTCCAATATTATGAATCATTCCTTCAACGACCCCAAGCATAGCCGTTATAGGTGTTTTCAGTTCATGGGATGCCGCTCTTAAAAAGTCTGATTTTTGAATTTGCATCTTGGATGTTAGCTCTAATTCCTTGTTTAAATCATCAATTGTTCTAACTAAATTTAAATATAAAAAATTTATATTGTGAGCTAATTCGGCTAATTCATCCTTTCCATATTCCTTATTTAATCTAGCATTTTGCAATTTAGTCATTTGTTTTGTGTTAGCAGAGATACTTTTAATTCTTTTCGTTGAAAAGTAAGAATATAAATACGTAAAGATGCCGCCGATTAAAAAACTAATACCTAGTATCCATGGGTATATTTTTAATAATACAAATTTCGTATCATCTATCGGTTGAAGTGAGTAAGACAGACTGATTAGAAACTGTTTACCCTCTTCATCAGTAATAATTTTCTTTAGCTCAATAAAATTTTTTCCATCTATTATTTCTTCATCAAGCTCTTGGTTTACTAAGCTTTTATTGAATTTATTTAACTCTTGTTCGTCATCCATTGGAAACATTAGCTGATTTTCAATCTTTTGTTTTCTTGGATAAACATATTCATTGTTTTTATTTCTAATGGTAATAATTATATTTTTTTCTACTTTAAGATTATCAAGATAGGTGAATAATAGGAGATCTTGTGGAGGTTTTATTATTCGTTCCTCCACTGTTTTTAATAAAGATTCCAACTCATTTTCTTTAAAATGGTAATAGTACTTCGGCATAGTAAAATATAGAATTAAAATGGCTAAAGATACAATTAGTACGACAATAGAAGAAGTATATATAAAATTTTTCGTTCTAATTTTCACTTAAATACCCCTGTATCATATATCCTATTCCTACAATCGTTGTTATCTTAAGCTCTGGTAATTTCTTTCGTATATTTTTGATATGACTATCAAGAGTTCGATCTCCTGGGGTACTTCCATAGCCCCAAATAGTCTCTAATAATTGCTCTCTAGTCGTTATCTTTCCCATCCTTTGAAATAGATACGCGATTATATCATACTCTTTTTTGGTAAGTAATACTCTTATACCTTTTTTTTCAACTAAATGAGCATCGAAATCTAAGACCAAATTTCCAAACGTCATTTTATGTGTTGTATTGATTTTATCTGTCACCCTTCTTAACACGGCTTCGACTCTTTTCACTAAAATCGTTGGTGAAAATGGTTTTGTTACATAGTCATCTATTAAATGTTCATAGCTTACTACTTGTGTGTATTCATCCGATAAAGCTGTCAGCATGATAATTGGTACAGTGTTATCTTCACGAATTTTCTGTAATAGCTCTAATCCATCTATTTTAGGAATCATGACATCTAATAGAATTAAATCAAATTCATGATTTGTAATTAGTTCCCAAGCGTTTTCACCGTCAAAAGAGCAAGTTACAGTATATCCATTGTGCGTTAAAAAATTTTCTATCACTGAACTAGTTGTAGAATCATCTTCCACAACTAGTATTTTCTTTTCCATAAAGTGACCCTCCTGCTTATGGTTCTCAACGTTTAATCCTATTTATTCATAACGAAGTGCTTCTATTGGATTCAATTTCGAAGCTTTAAATGCAGGCATAATTCCGAACACGACACCAATAAATAAAGAAAACATTAAACTTCCGAAAATAGGTAAAAGAGAGATAATGAACGGATAGCCCATTGATACTGTCAATACTTTACCAACAATTAACCCAAGTACAATACCTATTATTCCCCCGATAAGAGTCAATATGATTGATTCGATTAAAAACTGAAAAAGAATCGTTTTTCGCTTTGCACCCAACGCTTTTTTCACACCGATTTCTCTTGTTCTTTCAGTTACGGATACAAGCATAATATTCATGACACCGATTCCGCCTACAATTAAGGAAAGACTAGCTATACCACCTAAAAGAAATAACTGTGATTTATTAATCTGTTCCATATTCTTCTCGTATTCCGAAAAATCTCTTACGCCGAAAATGTAATCTGATTTAGGAACAAAGGTCAGCAAAAGGTTAATCGCCTCTTGAGAAATAGATTTAAGCTGATCAGTATTCTCGCCTTGAACTAATACAGTTGGTTCTGGATCTACCTTCTCATGAAAAGAAGTCCATTGTCCAACAGGAACAAATATGGCACCTACTGGATTAAACTGAGAGGAAGCATTCGCTTCTTCTATTTCTTCCACGACACCAACTACTTTAAATGGACTCCCATTTATTTCGATATGTTGACCAATACCATCACCTTTCGGAAATAACTTATCAAAAGTTACTTTATTAATAACGGCAACCTGATTAAGGTTGTCCATATCCGACTGGGTTAATAATCTTCCCTGCATTATAGAGTGCTTTTTCATATCAAAATAGTTAGGCGTTGTTGCTATTATTTCAGCACGTATCGATTTTTCCTGCTGAAAAATCGTTAGTGATTTTTTATAAAGCAAAGCAGCATTTTTTATTCCTGGTATATTTCTAACTTCATTCATTTGTTTTTCCGTTATCTCGGGTATATACGCCGGTTTTTTCTCATTTGCACCTGTTAATATACCTTTACTAAACTTACTTTCACCACCATATTCGATTTCCATTGTATTATTAGATCCTCCTGCGATTTGTTGTTTCATAACCACAGAATTCCCTTCAATAATATTAAAAATAGAAATGATCGCTGTAATTCCTATAATGACTCCTAACATCGTTAATAGTGATCTTAATTTATGTGACCAAATAGCTTGCACAGAAAGTTTAATTGTTTCTAGCATGCTAATACCTTCCGTTTATCACTCACTATTTTCCCATCCTTAATGATTAAATGACGGTTAGCATAATCAGCAATTTCTTGTTCATGTGTTATAAGAATAATCGTTTTCCCTTGCTCATTTAACTCTGTTAGTAAGTCCATAATCTGAGCACCTGTTTTGGTATCTAACGCTCCTGTTGGTTCATCGGCAAGAATGAACTCTGCCTCTGTCACAAGCGCTCGAGCAATGGCTACTCTTTGCTTCTGTCCTCCAGATAATTTTGTCGGAAGAAAATGAACTCTCTCCTCCAACCCCACTCTTCTCAACGCGATTAGCGCTTTCTTTTGCCGATTATCCTTCGATTCACCTGCATAAAGTAAAGGTAGCTCAACATTTTGTAAAACGGACAATCGAGGTAGTAAATTAAAGTTTTGAAAAACAAAGCCTATTTCAGCATTTCGAATATCTGATAAATTATTATCATTTATTTCCTCTACATTTCTGCCATTAAGTTCATATGTGCCACTTGAAGGTCGGTCAAGGCATCCAAGAATATTCATTAAAGTAGACTTACCTGATCCCGATGGTCCCATGATAGATATATAGTCACCTTTTTCAATAGAAAGCGTAATATTTTTAAGAATCGGTATCTCCGTATCATCCTGAGGATAAGACTTGCAAATATTATTCAACGACAACATTGCTACCAACCTCCATTTCGTTCTTTAAATTTGGAAATGGAAATACAAGATGATCATCCTTCGTCAAGCCCCTTACAATTTTAACTACGTTTTCCGAACCCTTGATTTCAACTGTCTCCACTTCAACTTTCTTTACCTTATTATTTTCAACTTTCCACACATATGTTTTATCATCTTTTTTGACAATATATTCGCGTGGTATTTTGATATCATTCGATTCTGGTGGCATAACTTGTACAAAAACATGTTTGCCGATACTAGGCGCATCTTCCGTCGTTTTGAATTTTGCTTTGAATGGATATTTACTCATATTAGGATTCTCTTCGCTATTATTATTTCCATCATCTTCAACTGTTATGCTTCCAATTGTCGTAATTTCTCCATCCCAAGACTTATTTTGATTGCCTCTTTCGATTATCTTAGTCTTTTGTTGCAGTTGAATTTTATCTTTTTGAAACTCATTAACGGTCCCTTCAACATATAAACTAGAGTGATCAATGATCGTGATAAAAATGTCACTTCCGTCTGATTTCTCCATTTGCTCTTTGTTGATCTTTTTAACAACGCCATCAAACTCAGCTACTACTATCGTTTGTCCATACTTTTCTTTATTTGTTTTGACAACCATTTGTGCTTTTTCTAATTCTAAAGTTACGTTTTCAATTTCTGATTCTAAATCTGACAATTCAGCTGTCATTTGTGAGACTTCTTCTTTTACTACCTTCTTTTCTGGTTCAACAGCTGATTGCATATCCTTTTTTTTATTTGATAATTCTTTTGTTTTTTGTACTTTATCTTGTTTCTTTTGTGCTAAAAGCTTCTCTTGTATTTTCACATTTAGCTCTGACTCTCGAATAGCGAAGTCGCCATCAGGATTGGCATATTGAAAGAGCTTCTGCCCTTTAATAACCTTATCTCCTTCTTTTACAAAAAGTTGCGTTACCTTGCCACGTGAAGGATTAATCGTAATCTCGCTTGTATTATTAGCCACTATGCTCCCTGTTAAATTCATACTATCGTTACCATGTGCTTCCGATGACAGAGTTCCCACATTATATGGAATAATTTCTTGTGTATTTTGCTTATTGGCATTTTCTTTATTAAGAAAGAAACCTCCGCCCCCTATAAAAGCTAGGGAGCAGATTATAAATATAGATAGTTTCTTTCTAGAATTAAGTAATTTCATGTTGATTAATTCCCTTCTAGGTTATCAAGCTCTTCAGGATTCGTTCCTTTAGGTAAAAGAATACCCGATCCATCCTCACCTTCGATTGAATCAAATTCGCTTGCATCAAAATCCTCTACGTTATCTTTCTGCTGAACGCTACCACTACTGCCTTGATTTGTTGCATCATCTTCATTTTCATTTGATTGGCAACCTGCTAGCACTCCTACAAAGGATAATAATAAAACCGTCGATAAGATGATTGATTTTCTTTTTTTCATAAATAAAACCTCCAAATATTTGATATGTTTATACTAACAAGCTGACCTGTTGTTCTTCTGAATCTCATGTGGAGAATGTCTGGAGTTTTTAAATATGTACGATAAAAAAATGTGTCTAAACAAAAAAGCTTGTTTACAAGATTTTTTATTTGAATGAATCTCGTAAACAAGCCATAAGTATGTAAGGAAAAAAGGCTCCTTTATAAAGTCTTAGTCTTGGATAACAGCTCATTTAAATATTTTCGACTTTAGGGTAAGCCTTCTTTAAAAACAAATTCCATAATCTAATTATTTAGCGAAATGTTTGACAAACTATTAGCTGGTTTTGTGTAATTAACAAAAAAGAACTCTCGACCGACAATCTTAATTGGAATTTTAGAACCATAATGTCTGAAACAAATCTTCAGGTTTTATTTATTTCTTAAATATCTAAACGTACATTCAGTTGTAATTACAGGCAAGACAAACATCATTAATAACGCTGCACCTGTAAAAAAATAATTCTCAATCACAACAGTATTGGTAAACCATTGTATTAAGAAATGGTACATAAAAAAATTAGCCACTAGATTTACTAGATATAGAAATTTACTCAATATTGCTTACTCCTTACTACTATTAATTAATTAATTAAGAATGATTGCACTTAGAATTAATTTTTCGCTATGATTTGTTTGAATCCTTCTTGCGATAAACTGCCCCTTTTGTTTAAGTACATTACTTCACAAAAATAAACTACTACCTCTAACTAGGCCAAAGACTCAGTAAATTTTGTAAAAACACCATACAACGAGAAAAATACTCGTTATCCCCCAAACTGTGGTCCCCACTATCCACCAAACAGTTTGGATTGTTGAACTTTTCTTCCTTTCTATATTCCTTTTTATAAAAACGTTAACAATAAATCCGATTATGATGAATCCAACAGTTATCCCAAGTAATAAATTCATTGTTTATCCCCTTTTTTAGTGTGATTGCTAAACTACATCAATTGTAACATTTTGTAAATTTACAACAATCCCTTATTGAACTATTCTGCCCCTTTAGCTGCATAAGAAAAGACCGCCAAATTGACAGTCTGATCTTCTGCTATTACACTTGTTTGATTATTTTCCATCAACTTGAAAATAAGCAGATGCTTTTCCACCAGTATCTTTTATCTTATTTGCACCATCGACAGGTTTATGTGCATCAGTATATCCTTTTGGATCTTGAAGATACTCTGCAACAGCTTGATCATCCACTAATAAATTTCCACTATCAATATCCTTAAGTGTTTTTTCTTTTAATGAACCAGCTGCCTTCATGCTTTCCTTAAAGGCTTGTTTTTGACTTTCTGTAACATTAACTTTTTGATTGAGACTTGTATTACTATTAGCAGACTCGATAACGCTAGTGTTAGAATTTGGAGATGCCATAGCAGGGACTGCTAATACCCCCACCAATGCAGTTGCTGCTAAGATACCCGAGATTTTAGTTTTCATCATATTAAAAACTTCCTTTCAAAATTAAATTTGGTATAGCCTTAGAAGGCTTTATTTATACCTGTCAAATGCTTTGCTATGCTTTTTCATTTGACTATAGCCTTATCATACATAATCAACTGTTAGAACAAGATTAGTTTTTAAAAGGAAGGTGTATTTATAAAAAAATTGTTACTGATGTACCCTGTCCAATCTTGCTTTTCACAAGAATTTGTCCGTGATACCGTTCAATTATTAGTTTTACAATTGCCATACCAAGTCCTGACCCAGGAACTTTTTGTGATCTTGAACGGTCTGCCCGATAAAAAGGCTCAAAGATATGGTGCATATCCTCTTCTGACATTCCTATTCCAGTATCTATAATCTCAATTCTGCTCTTATCATCCTCAATAAAAAGGCGAATCTCAACCTTTCCACCTTCTCGATTATATTTAATAGCATTTTCTATTAAATTATAAAGGGCTCGATATAAAAGAGTTTTATTACATATTAACTGATTTTCTTTTCCTGTAAGAGAAACAATTACCTTCTTTTCCTCTGCTTTTGGAGAAAGTTCTTTTATTACCTGTTTTAGCAGACTTTTCACCTCAACGATATCATTTGCACTTTCAACCGGTTCATTTGCCAATGCAAGTAAGCTATCTACTGTTTTTCTCAGTCTCTCTATACAGACTTTTGTATCTTGAGTGAATTCCTGGTATTCCTCAATGCTCGTTTCTTCATCCATTTCCATTACTTGAAGAGCTGTGTAGATGACAGACAGCGGTGTTTTCAATTCGTGTGCCGCGTTGGAGGCAAAATTCTTCTGTATAACGAATGACTCCTCCAAGCGATCCATCATTCCATTAAACGATTTTGTCAGTAAAAACACCTCGTCTTCAGATTTAGGTACCTGTGCTCTTTGATTAAGGCTGTTCTCATCAATCTCACGAATAGAATTTGTCAAGTTAGTCAATGGCCTCAGCATACGCCCCGTTACCCAGTAGGTAAAGAGAAGCGAAATGCCAATTGTTAAAAACATGACTATGATACCTTGGGCAGAAAATTCCTTTGTTGTTGATGAATACGGGTCATTAGGTACAGATTCGATTTCCATTATTCTATCTGCTTCCAAGTTTTCGTCTTTTCTAGGATCAGGTAGTTTTTCTATTTGGGTATCAATAAAGAGGTTACCATAATAACCTCTCGCAGAATAAAGGGAATTGAATGTTAAGAGTAAACATGCAATGATTAAAATTAGTCCAACAAAGAACGTAATTTTTATACGTAAGGACCATTTTATCATAGTAGATTTTTCGCCGGATCGCAGATGCGATACCCTTGCCCACGAAGAGTAACAATATAACCATCATCCCCACTGATATTTGCCAACTTCTTTCGAAGGGAATGAATATGGAAGCGAAATGAATTAGAGAAAAGATCCGTATCGCTATCCCATACATGTTCAATTAGTTCCTCAGGACTCACCACTTTTTCCTGATGGTACATCAAGTATTCTAAAATGGAATATTCCTTTTTCGTCAATTCTATGATTTTGTTTTTGTAAGCTACACTCTTCGCTGCAGTATCCATACTTAGATTACCACAATGTAATTTAGTATCCTCTATTCGAATTCGACGGCGAAGTAGGTTACGGATACGTGCTTCAAGCTCCCCAAAATCAAAAGGTTTTGTTAGATAATCATTGCATCCACTATCTAATCCATTAATTTTTTCCTCCACCTTATCTCGGGCAGACAGAATCAAAATCCGAAAATCTAAGTCTGTTTTTCGAATGGTACGTAAAACTTCTATTCCTTCTATTTTCGGTATATTTAAATCAAGTATCATTAAATCATAATTATTAATTTCGTAAAGTTGAAGAGCTTCTTCCCCATCATAGGCATGGTCAACAGCATATCCTAGTTTTTTTAAACCTCTTGCTACAAATTTGGAAAGTAAATCATCGTCTTCTACTAGTAACAATTTCATAAGAATCCTCCACCTTTTATCAAATGTTATAACCATAACAAAAAGAATGTTAGAATACCGTTTGATTGTGCGTTAAGTCTTATTCTAGATTATTGTTCAATAAAAATTCTTGAACTTTTTTCCAATTTGATCACAAAAATAGGATGTTTGATTTTTTATACAAGCAAAAAAATACAGCAGAGCGTATCTCTACTGTACTGATGAAGACTTGCATAATTAGTCACCATTTCTAAAAAGCATCTACTAGCAAGATTCTCTATTATTAAAATTAAACGATGAAATATCCAATTGATTCATGTTATTAAGCAACCTAGTGTGTCCGCGGAAGCGTCTAACAATTGTTTGGATTCTAGCACGTAATTCATCAAGTTGAAATGGTCTTATCAGAAAATCATCTGCACCTAAATCTAGCCCTAATGCTATTTGTTCAAAATTAGCACAGGCTGTACTAATGATAACAGGGGTATTTCTTTTCGAATTACGAAGGAATGATATGATTTCCAAACCATCTATATCAGGAAGATTTATATCGAGAAGGATAACATCATAATCTTTTGCAAATGCTTTTTCCTCCCCATCCATACCTTTATTTGAAAGTTCCACATGAAATCCTATATTTTCTAATCTTCTCTTCATTGTTAAAGCCCAGTATAAATTACCATCTATAATCAGTACTCTCACCATTAAATCATCCTTTTCATTAGTTAAGACAATAATAGGATATCAATGACAATGTTAGACGAATGTTAGCTAATAAAGGATTGGTTACTTCCTTAAAAGTGCTAGCCTCCAAATATCTTAAGGAAGTCTGTAATCTTTATCTAGGATATAATACTATTTAATAACTCAAGATGTCTGTTATATGGAATAACTAAAGCACAACGGATATGAAATCGATTGTGCTTTTAGGTTGTATCACTTATTCGTCAGATACGTATGTAAGTAAAGCCGTAGTACGTGCCCATTTAATAGCGACTGTTAATTCACGTTGGTATTTAGAGCTAGTTCCTCTTTCATTATGAGATTAAAATTTACCACGCTCAGAAGTGAATTTTTAAGTAAATCTACATCTTTATAATTGATGTGGGTGATACCGTTTGAAGTAAAAATGAGCAAGAAACATTTTGTACAGCTATCCTGCCCCGTTCGCATCAGAATTCATCTTTGATGTTGAAACAAAAAAGACTGCCCTTAGGCAGCCATTTAGTTTATATAGATGTGATATTATTTCTCTTTCTATCCTCTTCAACTGAACGCCAAAATTCTTCCACTTCTTTTTCTGCTTGTTCGCGATTAGGTCTAGAAAAAGGTTTTTTCAGAATTCCCTCACGTTCTTCACGCCACTTTTTTGCTGCAGCAGGCGCGTTTTCCTTAAATTTTTTTAATACATATTCATTCATGTCCATACTGCATCCCTCCATTTTTATCAATTATAACGCCTTGTATATATATGTCAAAACAATTTTGCTTTTTGTTTGAATTTTGCATATAAACGTTCATTTAAGACGACGAGTTCCTCATTTATATTTTTATAAGCAATTAACTTGGGATTTTCAGTGTTACTATCATTGTTGAAAACCAAGTATTGATCCACATCATCTTTCAAATCTAAGAATGATTTAGCAACAGCTTTATTTGATTCCATGATAATTTTTTCTGAAACAAACCTTCCTTCTTTTTCATATCGATTATCAGCCCTTTCCAAAGCTATTTTAAAATCGGCATCTACTATAATCATTTGAATAATATACCCATTCTCCGATAATAATTTGATTAGTTTTCTATACTTCTCTCTATTTTTCATGGTCCCGTCATAAATCAAACATTCTTTTCGATTAACCATCTCATTAAATAACCGTTTGGCAATCTCAGAACTCTCTTTATGAACAATATCTGAAGCATGTGGAATGTTCGCTTGGACTGCCTTTTGATATTCAGGCAATACCTTTTTTATTTCATCAGCATCGATTACTACAAAACCATCTGTTCCAATAACGTCAACCACAACCTTCGATTTACCTGATCCAGATCCCCCACCTAGTAAGATGGCTTGAAGGGTTTTAATTTTAGGATTAACTCCCTTATCAATATGGAACATTTCGATTATCTCATCATGCAACTTTTTTCTTTATTCCTCATATTCTTTCCCATCAAAATATACATCTTTTGTACTTTTCAAATGTCCCCCTCCCTTTACGTTTCCAAAGAAAAGAGCAAGGATCTACTGATCCTTGCTCACCTTTTCGTATTTTTGATATTCATGTACCATGTCGAAATCATCCAGAATATAACCATTAAAGACACTCTGCAGGACCTCTGAGCGTTTCCCGCCCTTATTGATAAGGTCTTTTACAACAAAATGTAGTAAGCGATCCTCTTTAACGAATAACTCCATTTTGGCTTCGTCATACGTGATATTCTCTTCATACTTTTGAATCAATGGTACCCCCTTCATTTTTTTAGATTGTAAACACATCATGACTGGCTTCATCTTGAAAATCAGCTGCATGGATTACCTTATCTGAGAAAAGGTCAACCCATTTTTGCTCCACATGATGTCCAATCAACAGCGAAATGACAGTCGTTTCCGTTTCCTTCTTAAAATCCTGAAAATCTCTCAACCAGGATTCTTTCAGTAAGGTACCGGTATCTTGAGGATCACCATCCGTCACAAAGACGATATCTGCTTTGTTATAACGCTTTTGGTTCAAAATAACCTCTTTAGCCTTATTTAATGCTAATCCATAAATGGTACCGCCTCCTAAGAAACGCACTGCCAAATCCACTAATTGTTCAGAAGTGATTTTTCCTTTTTTAAAGTCAAAAGGTTCTTCCACTCGATTGGAGAAAGGAATCACCGTAAAATCCCGTTTTTGCTTTTTCGCAATCATGGCCAGCGATAAAATAAACGCTTTTGCCTGATAATCCAACGGATTCATAGAGCCTGACTGGTCCATTACAATGACGATAGGACCTTTACCAAGTGTCTCTTTTCCTTTAGGGCTGTACATCATGACCTGCGACTCTGAAAAACGCTTCAAGAAATCTAGCTTAGTGCCTTTTATCATGAGCATACCTAGTTCCTGGGGCAACAATCTTTCAATGTCACTTCCTAATGTCATGCCACTACGATCAAGAGATTCTATATGCTTCGACTTTTGCTTTTTACGCGCAATCGACTTGAACTTTCCTGCCCATTCCGCAATCGCCTTCAGTTTTTGGTTATTCCTTAATTGCTCCGCAAGGGACAATTGATCTCTTAAGGGCACCTTCTTCATGTCAGCTTCTCCATTACCGGCCCCACCTGCCAGAAGACTTTGAACGTCATCCTTGGCTTCTTTTGTTTCATTTGCGGCAGCCTTTATGGCATTTGATAGAGGTTGTCCATCTAATGCACCTGCAAGGGCCTGCTGCAACTGATCTTGGAGGGCTTTTACATCCTGTTGTAAGGAGTCCATCTTCTTTTGATGCCGTTTCGCTTGTGCTTCAGCTTTCTTTTTATCCGGTCCAGCTGGATCACTCATATCTTCATGTTTTTTTTGAGCCTCTTCTTGCTTTCGTTCTTGTTTTTCGATGTCCTGCTGCTTCGATTTCAACTGATTTAAAAGCTCATTCAACGCATCATCTTTTTCTTTTTGTTGATTAAGCCATTCATAGACCTTTTCACTTAAGCGCATCGAACCGATCGCTGATGAAAAATCATCTAACATGGTTGTTTTTCTCATCTTTTGAAACTCTCCGTCTTGAAGAATACGCTCCATATATTGATAGTTCATGGGACGTTTCGGCTGATTCCCTTCCAGGTTTTTAAGGGATGGCTTCGCTTTGAATAAGCTCGCCCACATATCACCTGTTAGCGCAGGAAAATCCCGATTATCTATGACTTGTGTTTGGACCAATTCACCTAGTCTACTGGATAATTCCGTCAATTGAATAAATCGATCCCGATCAAAGGTATCTGTATTGAGGACGGAATCCTCCTCTTTGTAATAACGACGAATATTAACCATGAGACACCGCCTCCAGTCCTTTTTTCAACACTTTTAATACATTCATATTCATTTCTCCATTCATTCTTTATTTTGACTTAAAAAAGCCACTCGTTTTGAGTAGCCCATTTCAATGGTTATTTAGCAACAAGACGCATCACAGACCTAATAACACTTGGCCAATTGCTTCTTGTGCTTCAATAACTCTCTTTTTCATTTTTTGAATTTCTTCGGAACGTTCGGGATATTGATTCTCCAATACGACCAATTCATTTAAACAAGCTTTTAATTTAGTCGTAGCTTCCATACCCACTTCCGTTGAACCGTCATTTTGAACAGTCATATACGTCTCTTTCGCAATCAAAAGAATTCGTTCCAATTCTTTTTGACACGTATCTACCGTGTAGGCTTCTATGATTTCAGCTGTCTTAGAGATCTGGTCCTCTGTTTCCCAGAGTGCATGTTTTAAGATGTCTAAATCTTTTAAAACCGCACTGCTTCGACCATCTAACGCTGCTTTTGCCTTAATCAAGGACAAAGACTGTCTGTACCGACGATCCGAAGGACGTATTCCTTCATCCTGTAACTCTTTTCGTATACGAATAAGCGTTTTTAAGACTTCTTGTGGAACGGTCACCATATCAGACATATCTTGCATTTGAACGATTTCATCTGAAGTTAACGGTTGTGGAGGCTGCACATATAAATGATCCCCTTGAAGCATCGCCATGAAATTTGTATCATCTTGGATGTAATTCAGTTCGAATCGTAATAAAAATCGATCGAATAAAGCTTCCAAACCGTCTTCTTCAGGGTACTCATTTGAACCACCAATCACTGATATTAAGGGTGACTGAACCGGTGCTCCATTATTGTAGAACAAACGCTCATTTATAAGCGTCAGCAGGGCATTTAAAATAGCCGAATTACTTTTAAACACTTCATCTAAGAATGCAATGTTCGCTTCAGGTAACTTATTAGCCGTATTACGCTTATAAACTCCTTTTTCCAGCTCTTGCAAACTGACCGGACCAAATAACTCCTCCGGAGTGCTGAATCGTGTTAAAAGCCATTGAAAATAGCTTATGCCCGTTAATTGCTTCGTAAACTCCATAATAAGAGCTGATTTCGCGGTGCCTGGAGGACCAATCAACAGCATATGTTGTCTAGCAATAACAGATACAAAAAGACTTTCTATAATGTCTTCTCTCTCCATAAATGTTTGATTTAAATAATTTTGGATCTCTTTTATTTTTTTCATAAGTCAATCTCCTTTTTACCTTACGAATATAATTCGCTTAATTTTTTTAACAGCTCTTCTTCGCTAATAAAGCCAAGGTTAAATAAACTGAGAGCTTGCCTATATTTTTTAGTGACTGTAGTAGCTGGAGATCTCTTTGCTTTTTTCATCATTGATCCCCTTTTTGCATAACCAATGTGATTGACTGACGGACCAATTCAACAGAACTTTCAAGATCACTGACTGTATCTTTCAATAGCTCTCGATAATCCTTAAATTGACTCACCACACGCCGAGCATCATCCACTATTCCCTTCACTTGGCCTTTTTGGAATTTATTCCCTTCGTCATGAATCGCTGCACGACACTGTTCCAACACTTTCTGAAGATTATCTTTCACTTTATCTTTAATCATTTGGCGATTATCCTCATCATTCACTAAAGGAATCATGTGACTTTCCCCCCGAGGAAGGTCCATTACAAAATGCACGATATTTCGTAAAGAAGCAGCATATTGAATAGGCACAAAATAGACACCGCCTGATGGACGTACAGGTGTTGGACTTAACTCATTCAAGTAGTTCACCACACATGCACGAACACTGGCCCCGTTATGATGTGTTAAGAAGCATTTAAAATATCTCTGCGCTTCTTCAGCCAATTCTTCCGCCATTGGATTAATTGCATCAAAAGTAAACATATCCGATTTTTTATCAAAATACAGTTTGGCCCCTTCCGGATCATAATCCAGACGTTCCCCTTTTTGATTTACCGTTTCTACGACAATATTTCTCTGAATTTTATTCCGTGTTGAAACTACATCACGAATAATATAATTCCGATACTCTTCTGCCGTCTCTTCCTCGCGGAAACGTTTTGTTTCAATCGCCTTTGTCGCTCTCCGAAATGCATCTGCAGAACGAATAGGATTTGGTAAATAATGTTCTTCCACCTCATTCTGCAGCATATTTTTGCGCAAATCTTCCCGATTATACAAATCATCTCCTACTGAATACCAAGTAAGGTAACCAATAATTGAAGAATATTGATCGTTTGGAACAGCAGACATACCTTCTAAAAATTCTTTGCGACTTGTCATAAAAATGACCTCCATTTTATTTAATTTTGGATATATAAAAAAGCCCAATAAACTAAGGTTCATTGGGCTTTTAGATAACTCTTATTTAATTTTTGACAACAAAAAAAGCCCAATGGGTACACCTATAGCAGGTATAATCATTAGACTTTTGATTTATTTACTCACTTACACATTTCATATCTCCATTGTTCTGCACACCAAATAAGGTGGAAACATTCGAGATAACAACAGACGCACATCCAACTTTCTTCTGCTCACCTAACGGTGGGAAGATACGGGGATTTTCAAAATTCATTAACTATTGTCAGTTTAGCATAAATAAATTAAAAAATAAACTCAACAAAAACTGGTGTCATTATAAGTCCACTTGTTAATAAACCGCGCTCCTTTAGAGAATCCCTTGGCTAGGTATTTGTCATTCCCCCGTGCGTGCAAAACGCTCAATACGTTCTCCAATTTCATCGCGCACTCGTTGGAAGAAATCCCATTTTTCTTCATCTGTACCTTCTACTTTTGCTGGATCATCGAATCCCCAATGCACACGTTTCACGCGAGGAGGAGTCATTGGACAATGCTCATTGGCGTGGCCGCATAAAGTTACTACCAAGTCTGCATTATTTAGAATAGCTGGATCAATGATATCTGATGTTTGGACGGAAATATCAATGTCGACCTCTTTCATAGCTTTAACGGCATTCGGATTCAATCCGTGTGCTTCCAAGCCAGCGCTTTTCACTTGCCAAGTGTCATTCAGATATTTTTTAGCCCATCCTTCGGCCATTTGGCTGCGACATGAATTTCCTGTACAAAGAAAGTAAATAGTTTTTCGCTGTGTCATACTCTTTTTTCCTCCTGAAAGCATACTTACAATTTGATAGTTCTAAAATATTTCTTTTCCCATTTTAAGGCCACATTGACCAGGGCAATTAAGACTGGTACTTCCACTAATGGTCCAATAACAGCCGCAAAGGCTTCTCCACTGTTGATACCAAAGACAGCAACAGCAACGGCAATTGCCAGTTCAAAATTGTTACTGGCTGCCGTAAAGGATAGGGAAGCTGTAACGGGATAAGAAGCGCCTGCTTTCTTGGATGCAAAGAAAGAAACGGCAAACATAATCAAGAAATAAATCAATAATGGAATCGCAATTCGAATCACGTCCATCGGCAAGGCAATAATTTTATCCCCTTTTAAAGAGAACATCATAACGATCGTAAACAACAAAGCAATCAAAGTTAGAGGCGAAATCTTTGGAATGAAGGACTTTTCATACCATTCTTTCCCCTTTATTTTCAAACCTATGATTCGAGTAAGAATACCTGCTACAAATGGAATAGCAAGATAAATCAACACACTTTTAGTGATTTCCCACATAGAAATGCTCACAGCCATGTTTTCCATACCAAAAACGCCAGGTAAAACATTTAAAAAGAAATACACAAATACAGAATAAGACACAATCTGGAAGATCGAGTTAAAAGCCACCAGGCCTGCCACGTATTCACGGTCACCTCGGGCTAGATCATTCCATACAATAACCATTGCAATACAACGGGCCAAACCAATCATAATCAAGCCAGCCATGTATTCTGGATAATCATGTAAGAACAGAATAGCCAAAAAGAACATTAAGAAAGGTCCAAGAAGCCAATTTTGGAATAATGATAGCAATAATACTTTCCAGTCTTTAAAAACTCGCCACATTTCTTCATATTTCACTTTCGCCAACGGAGGATAGAGCATGATGATCAATCCAATAGCAATTGGGATAGATGTCGTCCCTACAGAGAATGTATCCAATACATTTTTAAAACTTGGTACAGCAACCCCCAATAAGATACCAACACCCATGGCAACAAAAATCCAGAGCGTGAGATATCTGTCCAGAAACGAAAGTTTCTTTGTTATACTTTTTTCTGCCATTCTCATTCCCTCCTCTTTTTTAACAGTGAGGAGAACACTTGATGACTTGAATAGGTTCCAATTCATCAATGAAGGATTGGATGTATGGCTCTTGACTATCGTTCAGTCTGAAGTATTTCCATGTCCCTTTTTTACGTTCGAGAATAATATCTGCTTCTTTTAATTTCTTTAATTGTTGGCTGACACCTGGCTGGGATATCTGTAAGACTTCCACTAAATCACAGACACACACTTCTCCTTGTTTTAAGCAAGCAAGAAGTTTCAACCGATTGGCATCACTAACAGCCTTTAATAAAGTAACCATACGGCCCATTTTATCCATTCTTTGTCCTCCCCTTATAACTAAATACTTATATAAGATATCACTTATGTTACCACTATATGCTAAAGAGATGCAAATGTGCACGGTTAAAACCAAGATAGCAAATACATAATCGTTACAGAAATAGCTGAAATTGATATTTGTTAATTTATCTAGTTATGTCTAAGGAAAGATAAGCCTCCTTTTGGGAGTATTAGCATTATATAGAGTAATTACTATCTCCCTAACATCCCCTTCATTCGTAAGAATACATGCTACTTTCGGAAAATTATGGGAAGGTGATAGCTGCTAATAGTGTCATAGCTTCGCTTGTTATACAAGATCAAAAAACCAACTAATTTCAAGTATTTTTCTATAAGTAGTAGGTGAAAGATAATTCCCCCACTATTATCTAATAATAATCCAATACCAGTACATGTAGGATAGCCTACAAACCACCAAATATAATAGAATCACTATAGATAATTTAGAACAGCATGCAAACTTCTCAATAGCTCAAAAACACTAGACACTTAAATATACAAAGACCAAAAGGATATAGATATGTAAGGGCAGACTGACTCATTTAATTTTAAACGGTATTCTGTATTAAATGCGATTTATCCGGTCCTCTTTTCCAGTCAATTAATTCAATTGAATTCCTAGCTATTAATACAGCTTCTTTTGTAGGTAATATTGATATTACCTTTTGTACCGATTGGGATGTGCTTTGGACAGATCTATCTTTCCTCACATACAAAACATGTTTTATTAACATTGATTGAGATGATAGTTTCGTATAAGCACCTCTTCCACGGCCCACTGAAACATAGAATAGTTTACGAGAACGCTTTAGAACCTCTTTAAAAGAAGATAACGATATACCTATTAATTTGCACAGTTGCTTTAAAGAACCTGCTAAAAAAGGCTGTGCAGGACTTAGATGCTCATTTATATAGTTTAGAATATCTTGTTCCCATTCTTCATAATGAGAACGCTCACGATCTTCACGTGCTTTTTTATGCTTGTACCAGCCTGCGCCCCCTTGAAATGTGACTTTTCCATCTGTCCACAGCTCTAATAAACCTTCTACATATGAACGTTTGACACCAGCATACTTGCCACTATAAGCACTTTTTAATGTGCGTTCAAACTCTCGTATAGGTAAAGGTTGATTCAAATTAGAATTAAATTGATCCAGTACATCATAGGTTTCTTCAAATGAACGGTCACTGGCATAGTTAGCCAAGGCAAGAGTAAGCAAAGCATTATTTCTGCTTGCTGAATGATGACCTTTATCGATTCCTCTAGCATTTATCAATGATTGGTACCAAGCTGCATTTGTATAATCAACTGAACCGGATGCATTTTGGCCACCATAAATAACACGTAAAAACTGCTTGTTTTTCTTTTCTTCATATTTTTTAGACCAGGCTAACAAAAGATCTGTTGACGCAAGTTCGTCATGAAAATCTAGTATATTGTCAGCTTTAGGAATGCGATAAAACCCAAATGGAACGCACCCAAAATCCATCGGTGCATAGTCCGATAAAGCTTCTCTTATATTATGTATTAAACGCTCAGCTACTCGTAAAGCTTTGTAATTATGTTGTGCATGTATGTAAAATGGTGTTTCCAAGATAAAGAATACTTGGAAACCTCGTGGCGTTTCTAATAAAAGGTTTGGCCGCGGTAAATTCATCTCTTCGCAACCAATATATAATTGATAAAGATCAACGTCTTTTCGATCGATATCAAACCCAATCACGTTCACTTGTTTAAGATTCTCTTTAGTGTGACCTTTCATATATCTTCTTTTAAAGTCATAATATGAGCCACCTCTATAGGTATTAGGAGTCCAATGAGATAAATGGTGCCCTTGTTCAGAAAGTGTTTCATAACTCGTCACAACAAAGCCTTGCCCATCAGTTAAGGCTTCCTTAGAAGGAGATACAAAGACAACACCTTTTTTGTAGGTATTACTCGCTTCCTGCTTCTCATACACTTTCACTTTATTGATTGGTGCCCTTGTCCCCTTCTTCTTATAAAGCGAAAGACTATTATGTGTCATAAGCTGCATAATCTCAATTGGGCTGATAATAGATTGAGTTTGGCGAATGTTTTCCATTTATCTCACATCCTTTCTATCTATGACTAAAAATGACGTATTTTAAGCTATTGTTAGTATACAAAACTCGAATTTTGAAAAAGGGCTTCTCTAAGAGGAAAAACACCATTTCAAAAAAGACCCTTGAAGCTTAGAGCCCCAAGGGTTAGAAAAAAACTTTTAAATTTTTTTTTGATACACATCCCGTTGTAAAATGGTGTTTTTTTGCACCAAGGTATAGATTTTAATAAACAGAAAAAAAGACAATGCTGTCAAGGGTTCAGAACACATCATCACCTAAAAAATACCCAACACATTCCGTTACGAAATGGTGTTTTCTTAATAAAAGTATCATTTTTTCTATACACATTCCGTAGATGAAAAATAAGACTTGCTCTAAGGGGGTAACTTTTAAATAATGCTTCAAACCCTTGATATACTTACTTAAAAACAGAATTATACCCTTGTAAATACCCAACACATTCCGCCCCAAATGGTGTTTATACCCAACACATCCCGTTGCAAAATGGTGTTTTTACTCTACACATCTCGCTGCGAAATGATTTTTTTGCTATACACATTGCGCTATCAAATGAGATTTTTTATGAAAATGGTGTTTTTACTCTACACATCCCGTTGCAAAATGGTGCCTTTAAACTTAAACTAAGACTTATATTCCTTTCAAACTAGATATAGTATGAATAGAAAACGGCATTTATAATATACACATTCCGTTATGAAATGGTGTTTAGCTGATAAATTCAAAGCATATGGCAATAATCCATATCTATTTAAAATGGTGTTTTTACTCT
The DNA here is from genome assembly GCF_047238185.1 of Bacillus kalamii. Taxonomy (NCBI): domain Bacteria; kingdom Bacillati; phylum Bacillota; class Bacilli; order Caryophanales; family Bacillaceae; genus Bacillus; species Bacillus kalamii. Next base: position 77,595 of record NZ_JBDFMI010000003.1, read on the forward strand.
ACACACTCCGGTATAAAATGGTGTTTTTCTGATATTTAAATTAATGATTTGCTTGAAAGTGGGTGTACTCATTTTGAACTACAATATAACCGATACATTGATACTTGAAAACGACACCTTGTGCGATGTTTTATTTGATGAAAGTAAGTTCCTATTTATTAACGACTTTCCGGAAGTTATTGAGGAATGGCAGGATGACCTATACACTAGCCATAGTTTTCAAAAGCTTTTATCCTTTTTAACTGAACGGGTATACCCTTCTAAACCCATTACTAAGTTAATGATTCGAGAAGCTGTTATAAATTACAAAGGTACAATCATACAAATAGTTTCAGAAGCTATCAATGCTAGTTCAAATGATAGTATAAAAACGCATGCAGTCTCACAAGATGGTATAAATGAGCTTTTAGAAAGTGAATTTATTTATACAAATGCTGGTGTCGAATACCAAATGGTACGAGATATAGTGACTAAGAGAAAGAATTTTAAAGAAGACTCTGATGGTACCTTAAGAGCTCCTGTAACCGATTATCAAGGTAATCAACGAGGACTTGCAGAAATAAAAGGATCAAAGTTAACTGAGCAGGAAATGCTGATTGAAAAACAAGAATTGTGGTTTGATTTAATTGATAGTACTACTAATTCTTTAGATGAATTAACAGCCGATCTTTTCGATTTAATTACATACTTATGGATGGTATCTCCGAAAAATAAAAATGGATACATCACCTTTCATAGTGACTATGCCTTGGCTCTAAAAAAACTTAAAAAGGTAAAACAAAATAGTGATAAGTTCGACTTTCGAAATGAAGATCGCTATTCAATAATGCAGCGTATTGGGGCACTTACAAGTATATGGGTTATGCTTGATGATAAATCTGTACAAATTTATAATGAAGATACTCAATTAAACGAGGATATACGCATCAAGGACTTCCAGAAAATGTTTGACGTCGGCAAAGTTAGTATTGCTAGTGATTCTAAAACAGGCAAAAACCTTGGTATATATTCAGTTGAAATCAAACCCTCTGAACTCCTTACTCCTTTTTTAGATGGAACTAAAGGTACATTAGGAATTTTAGCCTTAAAAATCTTTCAATACAGTCATTATCACCAACGAGAACATAAACGTTTAATTAGATATTTAAGCTATCAGTGGAAAATCCAATCCATTAAGCGAAATTATCAACCATTTAAAGTAGCCACTTTAATTAAGCACATGGAAATATCGTCGCGTTATACAGGTATAAAAATGATGGAACGCTTTGAAAATGTCCTGGATGATCTACAAAAAGATCAGATTTTTGATAGCTGGAACTACACTGAAGAAATTGATCATAAAAAAATTGGTAAAAAAGGCTGGATAAATAACTATTGGTCCAAGCTTAATATCATGATCGAACCTAATGAAGCTGTTAAACAAGAAAATAAAAAAAGAATCGATCTCTTTAATAACCAATTGTTAAACATGATTCATGGACAAGACATAATAGGTAAGCCAATTCATACGGTAAATAAAAACAAGTCTGCAGCCGTACTTTCCGAACAACAATCATTTGATTTTGAACCAAATACTCCTACAGTTAATACAACCATTGAATTAAGTCCGGATAATCTTAAAAAGGCCATAAAGAAAAACAAAACAAATGCTAAAAGAGCATCTAAAGACATGGGTGTACCCTATTCTACACTTTTACGATTTATTAAAGGAGAATCCAAACGATCGTATAAAGACAATGAAGATAAAATGATGGAATGGCTTAAGAATCATTCATAGATTTAAAGTGATACTATAAACATATTTAACTTTTGTTATGGAAATATAAAAGCCTTACTACATTGCAGTAAGGCTCTTATGAAATAGCTCTAGGACTAAAAATTGAGTCCTAGAGCTATTTTTGATTTAAATTATGTAATGTATAAGATTTAAGAATGCCATTAATCATTTTTTAGTTTTCTTTTTTCTCATAGGTAAGTTATATTTATCGGAATTTTCAATTATTTTTTTGGCCAGTTTAGCAGCTTCTTTTTTAGTCATCTTTAATTGCTCCTTCCCCGAGGATATGATATTGCCCATTATTAACATAATAAGGGCGATATATACATTAATCCTCTCCCCTTTTCATATGATGTTATTAATCGCGGACTCAGTGACTCAGTCCTAAAGATAATCTAAAAAATTTGGAGAGGTTTTCATATGGAGAAGGAAAAGGTAAGAAAAATTAGATCTGATAAAAAATGTGACGTGAAACCTACAATACCTTTAAATCTAAAAGAGAGCATTTATAGGTTGTCCTACATAACGAATTCACCAGTCAAAGATGTTGCTGAAAGCATCATTGAATATGGCCTAACATCACGAAAAGCTCTTGATTTTAGAAATGCTAATTTAAATATGTACAGTATTGCTCGAATAAATATGTACAAATTTGATATGAATCTACATACTAATCTTGGGGGGATTAGTATGTACATAACAATGAATATTGATATCGATTTTGAGATTAAAAGTCTTTCAGACTTACCGAAATTCAAACAGATTATGGAGCATATGAAAATGAAAATCAATAAAAGTAAGCTAGCAAAGGAATTGGGTGTGGATCGGCGGACAATTGATAAATATCTAAATGGCTTTATCCCAAAAAGAAAAAGGGAAAAGCCCTCAAAGATTGATCCTTATTATGAAATAATAGCCGCATTGTTATCAGAAGATTCAAAACAGGTATTTTATTACCGTCGTATGCTTTGGCAGTACCTAAAAGACAATCATGGATTGGAATGTGGAGCTTCAACCTTCCGTGCGTATATAGCTCGTACACCTGAATTTAATGCCTACTTTGAAGAGGATAAACGTATTTCTTCACCCAAAGGGACAGTCCGATTTGAAACGCCACCAGGTAAGCAGGCCCAATTAGATTGGAAGGAAAACATTTTATTCGAAACCAAAGAGGGAGAAAAGATAGAAGTCAATGTGGCGGCTTTCATTTTATCAAATTCCAGATTCCGAACATTTCAATTAAGTCTTTCTAAGTCACAGAGTACCTTACTTTCTTTTTTAACAGATACTTTTGAAGCAATTGGCGGAGTTCCAGCTGAAATCCTTACGGATAATATGAAAACGGTAATGGATGAAGCGAGGACTGATTATCAACCTGGGAAAGTGAATGCGAAATTTGATCAGTTTGCGAGGGACTTTGATTTTAAAGTCAAACCATGTATTGCAGGACGACCGAGAACCAAGGGGAAAATTGAATCCACAATGAAACTCCTTGATGAAATTCATGCGTACCAAGGTCAACTGACAATGGAGGAACTTCATCTATTCATACAGGATTTAGGGAATAGAATGAATCACCAGATCCATCAAGGAACGGGGAAAATACCGATTATGGAATTCAAAAAAGAAAGGAACCACTTACTCCAGCTACCAACTGACAAAGTAAGAGATTCCTATCGCATCAAACATACACATGTAAAAGTCAATGCATCAAACATGATTTCCTACAAATCGAATCAATACTCTGTACCACCAGAATATCAAGGAAAAAAAGTAGGCTTACAGGTGTATGATGACTACTTGTGGATTTATTATAACATGAAACTGATCGCCCAACATCCAATTAGTAACGCTAAACTTAATTATCAAGAGGAACATTATAAGGCAAGCTTACTTGTTTCCACCCCTCATTATCCTGAAATCGACGATTTAGCAAAACGGAATTTAGCAACGATTGGAGAAGTGTATAAATAATGAATCCAACTACAAACTATCAACAATTATTATGGAATCTTGACTATCTAAAGTTAAAGCAAATGAGCTTACATTTAAATGAAATCGTAGACTTCAGCGTAAAGCATCAGATGTCATTTATCGACACATTAATCAAGTTGACTGCGTATGAAATAGACATACGGGAGAAAAACATGACGCAATCGATGGTGAAGGTCGCAGCTTTCCCTCATTTTAAGGAGGTGAAAGATTTCGATTTTACCTTTCAAACATCGATTAACCAACAGCAGATTCTAGACTTCCTTACATTGCGTTTTATCGAGGAGAATGAAAATATTGTGTTTTTAGGACCAAGTGGTGTCGGTAAAACCCATTTGGCCACAGCAATAGGGATTGCGGCAGCAAAGAAACGGACGAGTACCTATTTTATTAAGTGCCATGACTTGATTCAAAATTTGAGGAAAGCTCGATTAGAAAATCGGTTAGAGAGCCGTTTGAAGCATTACAGCAAATACAGACTGTTAATCATCGATGAAATCGGTTATTTACCGATTGATCACGAAGACGCTAAGTTGTTTTTCCAGCTGATTGATCGAAGATATGAAAAAAGAAGTACCATCTTAACAACCAATGTGAATTTCAAAGCGTGGGATGAAATATTTCAGGAACCTAAACTGGCCAATGCCATATTAGACCGCATTTTACATCATGCGACAGTTGTGCCTATGATAGGTGATTCATACCGATTAAAGGATCATTTAGCAAAAGAGAACGAGTAATTCTGTACATCCTTATCCAAGCGAAAGTGTACATATTTATGTTGACATTTACATGATTTTTTATCTTTGCGCTTTAAAAGAACCATTAGAGTCAATAATACTCTTTATATTGGATCAAATGAGAACCAGCCATTTCCCAAACGAGAAACTTCCCCTGATAGAGAGCGAATTACAATTCGTTTTCATCAAGAAACAGTAGAAAATATTAAAATGTTCTCCTATGCCTTAGATTTACCTCCGGCTAGGGTAACAGCTCTCCTCTTAGATGTAACTTTAAAAGACTCTGAATTCATTAATAAATATGTAAAAGAATATTTAAAACAAAATCTTGATCCAGGACGAATGAAAGAACTAAAAAAAGTTATGAAATTTATTAACCAAAATAATCCTTATGAAGAACGCATATCCTGGAGTAATTTATTATCCTACTTAGCTGAGGAAATAAGATTAAACGCTAATTCTATTGGAGAATGGTTAAAAAAATAAAAAACTAAAATAAACTAATAAATTTTAATTTTATAAAAACTTAGGATTTCCGCCTGGTTTTTTACGTATGAACCAATAAATATATAACAGTAAAGTAATAATAAAGTTATTCAATTAAAAATATAAGAACCTTGCTACATTTTTGTTGCTTAATTCTTATACAATAAATGTGTTTATCTCCTTGAAGCTTAAAAAATTCTTAAATATTCATTTTCAAGTTTGTGTTTCCTAAGATTATTCTTCCTTTAAACTGCCCATTTTGTTGCATAAGAAAACAAGAGCTGATCAAAGCTCTTGTTATTAAAGTAATGCACCTGTTTATTTAAGTACTTTAAATTTAATAGTTTTAATAATTAAATCTCTTGCTACTGCTGATACAGCAAAATCTAGTTGATTTACAAATGATTTAATTGATTCTAAAATACGTATATTCTTTTAATTGACTCTTTCTTTATTTCTTCGGAGTTAACTCCATTCCTTCACTATTATTTGAATCCTTGAATTGTACATTCAACTCATATGAATCTGATTTTTCGGAATGTTGTAAATAATCTTTATTCTCATCATTAATCTCCACAGAAGATGGCGTAGTTTTTTCATTCTCCTTACTAGATTTTTCTGAACAAGCAGATAACGTTAAGAAAACCATTAAGCAAAGCAAAGATGTAGTAAATATACTAATTAGTTTTTTCATATAATTTCCCTCATTTTCAATTTTTTATGCTTCAACTCTAAAACAACATCGACTTTATCTGACACATCTGTCGAATGTGTCACCACAATGACACATTTTCCAAATTGGTGGGCACTTTCTCTCAATATATCTGTAAGTTCTGCAGCAGTTTCCTCATCCAGATTTCCAGTGGGCTCATCAGCTAAAATAACTGGTGCATCACTTGCTAAAGCTCTAGCAACAGCAACTCGTTGTTGCTGACCACCAGACAACTGTAGTACATTACGTCGCATTTCTTCTTGCGTAAGCCCCAAACGTTCTAAAATGGGCTGAACATCCTGCTTTGCTGTTAAGAGCGTATTTTCAATAGGGTTCATGTAATCAATCAAGTTATAGTTTTGAAAAATAAGCGAAACGCGATTTCTTCGATGGTACTCAAGCCCTTTTTCCGATATGTCCTTATCATCAAATAAGATATTTCCCTCTGTTGGGGTATCAAGTCCGCCCAACAGCGAAAGCATAGTTGTTTTGCCTGATCCTGATGGACCTAAAACCGCATAAATTTTCCCTGATTCTAAGACTGTACTGATATCGGACAATATCATCTTTCCTTTCGTATAGGAATAGGAAACATTTTTAAATTCTATTATTGACATGCTCTTTCCTCCTTAGCTCATTTTTGATAATATTTCTCTTGGTTTCAGTCGCATAACCGTAATAGATGAGACGCCAACAGCAATGATTATGATAAAACACCCAATTAAGTAGAGTAGCCCTAGATTGTCCAATCCCACAGAAACATGAATACCTATATCAGTAGCTGGATTCGCTAAATTCTCATCTCTACCGATAGAAACTGAATTACCCATGGCCCCTGTAGTTTCCCCCTCCTGCGACTGACTCATCGATTCGTCATGTACGCTTTGTGATAAAAGTCGATCACCAATCTGGTCTGCAATAGCATTACTTGTAAAAAAGGAGATTCCAAAAGCAATTACAGCAATCATTAGCACTTCTAACAAATACTGCCCGAAAATAGCAGATTTCTTAATACCAACTGATAGAAAAACACCAATTTCATGAATGCGTGTCTTCGTCCATAGCGTAAGAATTAAAGCTAGTATGATAGCACTTACGACAATGATAACAACTAAGAGAGTAATAATTAATTCGCTCAATGCCATTAGAGGTTGAGCTGCCTTTTCATATGCTTCATTATTCACATCCACTGTAAACGCTTTCCAATCTATTGAGGATAGCTCTTTGACATTGGACACGACCTCTTCCATATTTTGCGGATCATTCACAGTGATTTTAATTACACTAAATCCTTGTACTGCAGGACTATCCTCGATATGAATAGCTGTATCCAAATCAACGAAAACCCGATTCTGTATTTTATCGTAGCCCGTAACCATATCTGTGATACCTTCAATTTTAGCTGCCGCAAAAAAACCTACGATCTGTACTTCGACTTTTTTCCCACTTACGCTATGTGTGGTCAACATATCTCCTATTTTCAAGCCACTTTTTTCTGCCAAGTCCTGACTTATTACAGCTTTCTTAGCATCATTAGCAGTTATGTACTCACCCTCAACTAAAGAAAGTGCACCTGATGTAAAAAGCTCATTCTCTTGTAATTTCCAAACTCCTTGGACTTTTGTCTGCTTACGATAAGTTTCATCGATAGGAATTGTACCTGCAAACAGTGATAAGCCTTTGAAAGTAGCAAGTCCTTCTGTAGATGCATCGCAGTATTTTATTCCATCTATTTTTCTAATTTCATTTACAATTTCTGGTGTGAACTGCCTTCTAGAATACATCAAATAATTAATTGATTGCTTTTCATCATTGCCAGTTTGTTTCTCATCTAGTCGTTGTTTGACCATATATGGGTTATCATCACTCCAATCAACCCCTACATTGAAACTAGCTCCCAAACTTTGACGCAGTCCTAACTGCGCAACTTCAGATGCTCTCCAAATAGATAGTCCGGTTAAAACAAATGTTGCCATAATAAGTAAAATAGCAAATAAAAGGATTGTTTTCCCCTTTTTTCTTGTGACATATAAGATTGCTCGTTTTGTAAAATTCATATCTATTGATACCTCCTATGTAGATGCAAATATTCATTACCTACATCAACTATCGCTAGGATAACATCTCAATGTGGAACACATATGAAATTAAAATATTATTTATATCAAGTAGTAATAAATTTAAAAAAGCAATCTGTTGTCAGATTGCTTAAAATTATAACTAAAGTTATGTTAAATGATTGATAAAGAAATCATAGCTGTATTGTGAACCGCATTCCATTTTGTTTCTCCATTTGAGCAAAGGTATATTTTATTTGTAGCGATTTAAAAATAGTATCTACAATATATAAACCTAAACCATTTCCACCGCTATCACGACTTCGTGAATAGTCAGGTCGATAGAATGGTAGAAATAGACGGGGTATTTCCCCTTTATCGACTGGGACACACTCATTTTCAATTATCAAAGTATTTTCAGATATATACACAGATACAGATTTACCCGCTTCTGTATATGCAACAGCATTTGCAAGAATATTTGATATTGCTTTGCTAAATTCTTTCACCAAAATATTGACAGTCAAGGATTCAGGAAGCCTTAAGGAAAATGTTATTTGCTGTGCCTCTGCAATCAATTTATATGGTTCACAAAGCTCTTTTATAATTTCTGATAAATCAGTTTCAACCGGTTGTTCCTGCTGCACTATCATATTCAATTTAGAAGTGTCCAAAATATCATGAATCATAGTAGCCAGCTGTTCGACCATTTCCTTGCACTCTGGCAGATAAAATGCATAATCCTGATACTTACCAACACCGAGTATCATATTTTCAAGCGTGGCATTCAATGCAGTTACAGGTGTTTTCAACTCATGGGATGCAGTCCGCAGGAAATCGACTTTTGATCGTTCTAATTCACTAATATAATCCCTCTCACGTTCTAATTGTTCGATTGTGAACATAAGGTTTAAATATAACTCATTAATATTCATTGCCAATAAGCCAATCTCATCTTTTGACTGAATCGTACATCTCACTGATTTATCTAGTTTTCTCATTCGCTCGGTGGAAATAGAAATTGATTGAATAGGATTAGCAATCCTTTTAGCTAGCAAGAATGAACACATAACTGACATTATCAGGGAGCAGCTCAAAGAAATTGGCAGAGCCCTTTGCACTGCTTCTGTAACAATCTCTTCTCGAGCAATGGTAACTGTCAAATCACCAGACACATCCATTGTAGGTGTAAACTCTAGCTGCATCTGAGGAGCAAGTATGTAAATTAAACCGTGTATAAGAACAACAAAGAATAGCATAACGCTAAATGTATAAAGAAAAAATTTATGAAATAGTTTTAGACGTTTCATCTTTATACCTCATATTTATAACCAACACCCTTAACTGTTACAATACAGTTTAGTCGGAGCTTTCTACGTAAATTTTTTATGTAAGTATCCACTGTTCTATCAATAATAGGATTCTCATCCCCCCATAAAACATCTAAAATTTGGGAACGTGTTAAAACAAGTCCTTTATGCTCAACTAGAAGTCGGAGCAAATCAATTTCCTTTGGAGTGATATCAATTCTCCCATCTTGATCACTTGCTGTATAACCGGAGAAATTAACAGTAACATCACCAATGGTTATCACATCTAGTGGCTTTGTCTGACCACTTCTCCGCAATAGCGCCGTAATTCGTTTTCCAAGTAAAACCATAGAAAAAGGTTTTTTTAAATAATCGTCGGCTTGCTCGTCAAAACACGTAACCTGGGTACTCTCGTCCTCAATTGCAGTAAGCATCAGAACAGGTATGGAACTAGTCTGACGGACCTGGTGCAGAATAGATAGCCCTGTAACTTGAGGAAGCATAATATCTAACACAATTATGTCTATATTTGCATGTTTGAAATACTCCAGAGCATCTAAACCATTATAAGCAGGAATCACTTCATGCCCTGCTGGTTTTAAATATTCACAAATAGCTTCGTTAGTTCTTTTGTCATCTTCTACTATTAGTATTGTTGCCATATTATCACCTCATATTATAGTATAACTTACAGATATGGAACTGGTATGGAGATACTGCTTATATGCTTAAATACTTAAATGCTTAAATGATAACATATTACTATCTATACTCTGCTGCTTCCACGTAATCGACTTCCACTCCTTTGCAATAAAAAAACTCTACATCCAATTGTGACGAGAGTTAATCATTATGATACCATCCTAATTCGCTATAGATAATAAAATAAAAGCTTCTCTTAGCATTAAATCTTGCTATTAAGAAACTTTGTATATATGTTGATACCACATTTAATTATCCTATTTTAGTAAAAACCGCACTTACTTATGATACGGTTCATCGAAACTAATATTAAATCGATCCTAAACTCAGAATTCCTTATTGAACTATCCTGCCACGTTAGTAGCAAAAGAAAAAGCTGTCTAAAGGACAAACTTTGTATCAATTTTCCATCTGATTGCGATTGCATATGTTGTATTATGGATACCTTTGTTAAAGTAGTTCAAAGCTCCTCCTAAAAGCTTCTTGCCCAGCCATTCGATTTTTGAATGGCTTTTCGTATAAAACTCCACCGAATGGTTAAAATTTAAATAGGTCAGCCATGACCACCTATTATCAGCAATTCCTTACACCATTACGGGATTTGCTGATAACAACTATAATTTGCTTCGCTCAAGCTCTTCCTTTAACCTAGGGAAGAGTTTAAAACTGTCATTTTATTTTGCCCGATGCATATATTGGTATTGGCATAGAATTCCCTCCGATTTACTTTGAAATGGCGGGAATTTTTTTATTATCCAAGGAAATTTCTTTTCGGTTGTTTTTCACTGCATAAACAACAAAATAAAGGTAATAATGTATTTAGCAACATCATCTAAGTGCTGTATATCAGAAGGAGGGGAATACTGCTTCCCTTCCAAGATAAAAAGTGTAGTGTCCTTCGTGAAAATATGGTATTTTAAGTTTAAATCCCGTTTCTCATCTTTTATAGATGGGATTTTTTATTCACAAAGGGATAATAAACTGCATATAATACATTACTTCTCTTACATCACCATTGTTCATTTCAACCTATCCAGATCATTGGGTAGGTTGTTTAATTTATCAATGGGTGTTCCAAGTGTTCCAAAGCTCCTTTATATGCATATAATGCTTAAGCAGGGGTTAGATAAGAATGCAAATCGAGGAGCAAGAAACCATTCCCCGAATGATTTTTTGTTTTTACTTTAAAACGGAGGAAGCTTTTTTATTCACAAAGGAGGAAAAAACCACATAATATACATACCTTCCATTTAAATTACCTTTTTTAACTCACCTATCCAAATCCCGGGATAGGTTTTTTCAATTGTGATATAAAAATTTCATGCGCTAGTGTTTTGCAAATAATAACCATAGTTATATTTATCTTGCTTTGAGTTTGAAAAACTACTAGTAGGATGTGCCGTTTCAATTTTTTGACTTATTACCGCCAATACCGCTCCCATTGCTTGCAGCCAGTTCCCAATCGTATTTATTATAGTACCTGAAGTATTACCCGATGGAAATTTACCTGCTACTACTTGGAACAATAAACCAATTATTTGAAGTAAATTAGCGTATAAACCAACGATATTTGACAATGAAGGATATTGTTCCAACGAATATATTAGAGCTAATCCTGTTCCGACCGCTTGAATCGCATTTCCCTGGTTAAGCAAAGTCTGTTGTAAGATTGAACCTCTTTCTAGGATCAAATCAGCACCTATTTCCTCTAAGTTCCCTCCGACAATAATATAATTTCCTAATTTATTTAAGGAAAATACATTTTCATCATCGATTTGAATTCCTGTTCCTCCAACTTGAAGAATATCCCCTATGTTATCTAGATCATTCAAAAATGTTTGAGTAAAAAAGTTACTGGGTGTATTTCCAATCGCAGATAGGATTGTTCCGATTGCTTCCATCCATAAAGCAAAAGTTGTTAATTCTGTAACTGTCTCTTTGATCACCATCTAAATCACCTATAACAGTGTATACATATTCGCATTATTTGTTCAGATTCGTTCATCTTTCAACGGAAGTTTTGAACATAGACAGATTTTTCACATATATATACATATACTTTTATTCAGGAGGAAAATGGAATGCACACTACTAAAAATATTGATTTAATTGACTTAGTTAAAAGAATCGAAAGAAATATACTGGAACTAGCGGCAAAAGTTGAACCTTCTCAAAAATTAACGGAAAGCATCTCTAACTTATCAAGTTGTACTGATAAACTATGTGAATGTTTATTAAATTCCCCTAAGAAAACGATTAAGGAAAACAGTAACTAAGCTTTATCATGCCAGCACTTAATACAGTGTTGGCTTTTTATCTCAAGATTTATATAAATTATAAGATAAATAAAAGGAATAATTGTATTTATCTAAGGAATCGTCCAAACGCTTAATTGTAAAAAATGGATTATTGATTTCTTGGCAAAGGGCTGCAAGAGTTGCCCCTAAAAATTGTATCCAATGTCCAACAGAATTTATTAGTTGGCCTTTTTCTCCTTCATAAATTCCTGAAATACTCTCAATACTTAATCCAATGATTTGCAAAGCGTCTGCATATACATCACATAAGCCTATCAATGAATCACTTTGACTTATTGATTCAATAAGTGCGAGACTGGTTGGTTCCAAGTGCTTGGATGGCAGTAGACTGAGTATATAAAAGTTCCTGTTTTTCAGAACCTCTATCTGGTCTAAAATTTGCATAGATTTCTTCTAATGTTCCTCCCGCAATAACAATATTGCCATACTTATTCAATGTATAATATTTTTCATCGTCTATTTGTATTGCAGTTCCCCCGACTTGCAAGACATCACCAATAGCATCTATGTTATACAATAGTTCCTCATATAGCACTTCGGTAGGAGTGTTACCTATAGCAGACAAAAAGGTTCCAAATGCCTCTATCCACAAACCAACCGTTGTTACAACTGTTTGATTTTCAAGCATTTGTTTCTGACTTGTTAAAGACTGCACTCCATTCACCACTTTACCTTTTCGCCTTATATACTGCTTAGTTCTTTATCCATATGATTATTTGAAAATTGAGTTACAAACTTACTCTTCTGTTTCCAAAAGTTCTGGATTGTCATAAATATTACCGATGATTTCGAAACCTTTGACGTCATAATCGGTTATTAAATCTGATATGCCGTGCGAAATACCCCTTGTGTTTTCATTTACTATATATTTCGTTAAATGAAAGGCAGCATCTTTCCCTCCCTGGGAAACTTCACCATAAACCGCAATCAGTATATTATTTGCTCCTTTTAGAGCCGTAACATTTGTAGTGATTGCTGACTTCCTCTGGCGAAAGAATATTTTACTCTTCCAGCGTTAGGATACGATTGCCACTGTATTTTCTTCTCTGTATACTTTATTAAACACGGTTCCTGTTTTGAGTACATTTGATTTGCATAAAGATGTAACATTACTCTTCTAACGCCTGTACAGACCGTATCTATGATCCCTGTTTTATATGCTATATTAAAAGAATGTAGTCCTTCTTATACTCTTTTCACTTGACAGTTCCAAATAATCTCCAAAAAAAGTAAGGATGCTTAATCTAGCATCCTTACTTCACTCTTTAAATCCTTTATATTTCAGACAATCATTGTTCTATTTCGTTATATAGATTACTTTATTTTTCTATCTCTTTTTCCATATATTTATTACTTCATTCCTTTAAGATTTTCATTATCTAAATGACTCTTGAAATTCTATTAAATTGTCCTCAGCTAAACATTTCAATGAATGTATTCGCACTAATCCATTTTTAAGACCAACTGTCACACGATACTGCAACTGATATGCATCAATCGTGATGGCATACAGAAAGCCTTTCTCCTGGCAACATTCTAGGTATTTTCCTTTTTCCTTCAAAACTTTTAGAAATTCACTCTTATTGGCATTAAAATAGCCTTGTAATCTATTTATTAATGAATGATTTTTTTTCACTTTTTGATTACTCCCTAAATTGATTTTTTTGGATAAAATTAAAACGGATAGACAAGTTCTTTATTTGCAACAACTTGGTCTATTTCTGCTAATACTTTTTGGAATTCTTCTCTACTCATCGTATTTGCCCCCACTTCTGCATTCTACGCTCTGATAAGGCTTGCTGAATCTTTTCGTACGTAAAAGTCGTTAAAAGATCTTCCCGGCCTCTAGCAGATAATAAAAGCATCGCTACATAGCGTGTCTGTGGTTGTGACGAATTTATTTTTCCTTCTAAGAACTTTTCGATTGTTGTCATCACATATAACCTCGCTCTTTTAAAGATGTGAATTTTCCTTTTCCAACGATTTCTTTTGTAAGTGTTTGACTAGTCATCATCATTCCCCTTTACATTTTCGATTTTTAAAGCTTTGTAGATTTTAGATACTCATTCATTTTTCGTTTGTCCTTAAAGAAACAAAGATGCCGGCCTTGAACTAACGGCACAGCTCCCTCTGCTTCAATGTGAGCCATCACTTGTGGATGACTGGCCACAAAGTGTAGCGAATCATCTTGTCTGAAGGCTACGCCAGCCATAAAGGATGATGTCTTCTTCAAAATCGTGATGCGTGCATGAAGAAGGAATTCACCCTCTCCATACATCACACCTAGAATTTCTTTTGAATAGACAGCTGAATAGAACAATTTTCCTGCAACATTTTTAGATTTTTTATATATCGTTAACATTTAAAAATCTCCCTCTTACTTTTTTTGATAGTTTTCTGCTTTAACACTTCTGAATGACTTATTTCCAGTCTTTTGAGAACCGTATTGACTAAGCATTTGATCGCTATAGTTCAACCGTTTTAAGTCTTTGGCTGAAATAGAAAGATAATCAAATGGATTTAATCCATCGACCGCAATCATCCCCGCCAGAATCTTCAGACGTTCTGCACTAAACTCCCAGGTGGAGGCAGAAACAAAGTGATCCCACACTTTACCGTTCGCTTCAATAGGTCCATTAAGCTCTACATACGCCTTTAATTTCTCTTTCATTTGCTTAACGGCTTGTTCATATCGCTCCAATTGTTGCGCGATCGCTACTGCATCCTCTACCTGCATCTTTTCTACTTTTTGATTTGTGTTATTCATCATCTGACAAACACTCCTTCACCTTTTGATATATGTGGATACGTACTGATACATTGAACGGAGAATGGACAATTGCTGCAGCCGGGATTTGATGTTGCCGGAAAGCAGGCCGCTAACGATTTCTTCTGTTCAAAGAAGTTAATTAACGTTGCATGGATGTCCATCGCAAGATTGAATGCCCATTGCCGAGCTATTTCCATTTCCCTTTGTTTAAATAAGACCGTTTTGGCATTGTCCTTAAAATAGCGCAAAAAAAACAACGTCCCTGACACTTCGGTTACGTTGTACATTTGCGATATAGCCCAGGCATACAAAGCCAACTGCCTATTGTCCATGGGATCATACATGAAACGATTGGTTTTCCAATCCGTAAATGAATAGGTCCCGAAAATCTGCTTGAATACGTCTATATACCCCTGGACACGAATGGTATATTTCGGGTCTAAAGGCAATGTGAAGTGTTTCTCCACTTCAACGTTCAGACTGTGAGCTTCTCCTCTAACTACGTTTGACCGACGGAATAATGTTTCATACTCCACCAAATCTAACGGATAATAGTCCACTTCGGACCATCCTTCTAAAAGAGCCTCTTTATCCGTCTTTCCAAGCATTTTTTCTTCAATGGCTTTATGCACTGCCTTCCCTAATAGTAAGGGCAGTGAGTCGCTCTCTTCCTTTTTTTTAACATATTTAAGAAACCACCGGTAAGGGCAGTTCTCAAATAAAGTCAGTCTCGAAAAAGAGACCGGCTGCTCTAGTAATTTTTTTAGATGACTATCCATTTGTTCACCTCAAACAAACTCCCTAAAAGGGAGTTGTTTTTCCCTTTTAAGACTGGATTGTTTACGATGTTCTTCTATTTAAATGGCCGTTTATCTTCATGTGCTTCATGGTCATTTCTTTTGTATAAAGCAAAAAAATGATATTTAACAGCACTTGATCAAAATCAAAATCATGTGTTAACAAACATGTCTTCCAGGCAGCTCGAGCAATGTGTATCGCTTCTTCTACCCATTCAGCCTTTTCTTCAGGCTCTTTAATAAATTCAGCCATAATAAAAGAAAACAGCATGTTGACTTGTGATTGTTCACATGACTTTGATAAATAAACCAGCAATTCTTCCTTTCGGTCCTCTTGATTTTCAAGGCATGAAATAACCTGCAGCATGGCATAATGTTTCATTTTTTCAAAACGCTCATGGTCCTTCCATTCTTTGATGACTGCTTCTCGCTTCTTAAAAAAATCTACCCGGTTTTTTCGCTTATATTCAGCCCAGCCAATCTCTTTCAGCTGATTTGGTGAAAGCATATCAACAGGATGTGTATCTTTTCTTTGACCAAAGTATTTCTGCTTAACCTCTAAATAAGACACACCAGTCAATTTGGATTCAAAATCCAATACTCCTCCATGTTCACCACACACCCAGCATTTAAAGACATTCGCATCTTGATTAAGGGACAGTTTGTACTTCCCTTTTTTATTGGCATCACTTAAACAAAAAGGGCACTTGGCGTAAACCTCTTTTTTATGAAGAGAGCGAGGGTTGATTTCCAACCCTTGCTTTTGTGCAATGTCAATAATGGACGGTAAGCACATGATATTCATCTCCTTTACGATCACACTGCTTTGGCCGTATGAACGAATGCAAACCCATTAATCTCTTCAATGTCAGCCATAAAAGTAGTACCAGGCACGTATTCGTCGAAAAGAGCGATTTTATCGTCTCCACGAGCGAATAATTCTCGCTGTTCATTTCCTTGCTTGTATTGAACACGCAAAAACTTCGTTTGGTTTCCTGATACACCCATATGAGCGCTCACAAATTCAAGCACGTTTTCTAATGGGATCGCGGATGTTTCAGCCTTTTCTACCTGTTCCTCTGTCACCGGAGGATTCACTGGTTGCTTTTCATCTACTTGACCAGCATCCGTTTCTTCTTCCGAAATGGGAATGATAGGAGGCTCAAAATCCTCCTTAGAAATTGGAGCCTTGGGCTTTTCTTCAGCCTTCGGTTTCTCTACAGGTATTTCTGCAGGTTGACTTTCAGCTTTAGTTTGAGCCGGCTTCACTTTTTCAGAAGGCTTTTTTACTTCCTTTTCGTATTTCTCGGTTTCGGCAGCTTCTCTTTTAGATGGTTGATCCTTCTGTTTACTCTCTTTTTGTTTACGAGCTGCTTCCAGTTCATCCGCCATAGAGACAGAGGAACTCGAAGCTTCCACATTCTGTTGACTCGTTGTTTGAGATGTGAAGTCATCTTGGATAATGTCATCTTCAGATGAGAAAACCACACCCAACGGGAACGTACGCTTAAGTGCTGTACTTTGAGCCACTTTTTCGATCATTGCAGACGGCATGGTATTCCAAACTGGATTTTTAGGGGAAAGGGCTGCATGATATTCAGCAAAGTCAGGGAAAACAAGCGTATTTCCACGTGTTTTCGTCTTAACAACTGACCAGGCACCAATAATCTTTCCTCTTTTCGCTCCAAATTTATGAATTGGCACGCCTTCTACGACATCCACTTCAAAATGATCGCCTTCCCTTACTACGCCCGATAAGATAGTTTGAAAATCATCTTGTCGCATAGCATATTTCAGATAGGCATCCCTTGAAATTAGGTACGAAACCCTTGGTCCATACTTCGTTTCAAATCGCTGAAAGGTGATATCCCCAAGCAATGGATTGAGACCATATTCCTCACATACTTCAATAAATGCACGCGAATCATGTTCGGTCGCTCTTGCAGCTTGAAGTTTAGTCGTCCAAATAAGTGATTTTTGTTCTTCCGTAAATGTTTTTAGTTTTGTCATGGTTAATGACCTCCATTTGATATTTTTGATATATAAAAAAAGCCCAATAAACGAGGGTTCATTGGGTTTTAGATAACACTTATTTAATTTTTGACAACAAAAAAGCCCAATGGGTACACCTATAGCAGGTATAATCATTAGACTTTTGATTTATTTACTCATTTACACATTTCATATCTCCATTGTTCTGCACACCAAATAAGGTGGAAACATTCGAGATAACAACAGACGCACATCCAACTTTCTTCTGCTCACCTAACGGTGGGAAGATACAGGGATTTTCAAAATTCATTAACTATTGTCAGTATAGAACAGATAGAAAATGGATGCAAGACAATACATTCAGTATAAATAGGGGTAGCGTCAAGAAAATGCAAATTTCCAACGATACACCCATAAAAAGATAATAAGCGAGCTACTTAATAACCTAAGCTTTCAAGTCTACCTACTGAGTTACGGACAATGAAAACTTGTTTTTGTTTAACATAATAATCTTCACCCAAATCTTTAAATGTTTATTTCCTATTTCGCTTTTACAAACTTTCTTTTTCCTGCCCTCTCGTTATGCCAAGGAATATTGTCTTATACAACTACCGCCCCTCACGAAAATAAATGCAATTTTTAAAAAAAGAAGGATATTTATCTCTTTTGTCTAATTATTAAATTTAAAGAGGGGGGGGGGTATTCTATGAAAAAAGTGAAATCTGTAATGGCAGCATTAGTTCTTGCAATGTCGGTTGGTACGGTTTCGGCGCATGCTGCGACTGATTCAACTGACTCAGCAACATTAGGTAAAAGTTTCTCAAACGATTGGTCTTCAACTCGGATAAATTCATCCACTGAAACTTTTAAAGTTGGGTATAATACAACCTTGATTAATGAAGATTATACGCATACTTTTCAAAAGGACAAATCTCATTCTGCATATGTTAAAAATACCGGTTCTGCACAAACTTTAAAAGGCAGTGCTGGTAGTTATGCAAAAGCTGAGATCCAGCATCACTCTGGTACTGTTTACTATAGTTTTACACGCTAATTATTAGATTTTATTTTTCATGAGGGTGTAGTGAGTTACATACCAAATGAAGTTAAAAGTTATTAAATATCTGAATTTTTAGATATATATAAATTAAAGGAACCAAATTCTATTAATAGAACTTGGTTCTTTTAATTTATATTAAATTAGAAAGATTGCTAAATAATCAATTAATATTTGTTGTAAAATAAAAGAACATTTGGAGCTAAGAAATAAGTAAAAAAACTACTTTTTAGCTCCAAAAGGTATCAAAGAAAACGAACTTAGCTGACTATGCTAATACCTAGAATAACTTAATTTATAAATCCGTACCCCATTCCTCTCTTACAACGGATTTTAGTGCATCGATAGCATCTTGATTCTTTTTAAGAATATCCTGATACTCTTTTTCGTTTGTTTCTAAATTTTTATCTACTTCAATTTCATACGATTCTTTAGCTTCATCATCCGTGATTACTAAACCAAACTTTAAATTTTCTCCATAAAGTGGTACCCATATAATTAAATCTATCTTATCCGTACTATTGCTGACTGAAAGGTTGGTATATGTTTTGAATAATGGAGCATCATACACACAGAGTACCGTATTTGATGTATTTTTACAGTAATCACCTAAAGGATTTTTTTTAAATCCCTCAGCATAACGTTTTATTACTTTGCCATTTGCATAACTATGAATACAGAAATATAAAGCGAAAATTACGATAATTCCGGTGATGATTACAATAAAAATTTTCTTATAATTCAATCATATATCCTCCCAACTTTTTTAGCTTTTCATCATGTGTAACCATAATAATTGTTTTTCCTGATTCATTTAGCTCTTTGACATGTTTCATAACTATATTAGCATTATAGCTATCTAAACTTCCTGTTGGTTCGTCCGCTAAAACTATACTACATCTTTTCATTAACAGGCGTGCAATGGCAATTCTTTGCTGTTCACCGCCAGACAAGGTAAATATCTTTCTTTTTTCAAACCCGCTTAATCCAACTTTGTCCAAAACCGATGCAATGGTTATATCGTTACGATACTTCTTATCGATCATAAGGATATTTTCCTCAACAGTCTTATATTCTACTAAAGCAAAGTTTTGAAACAAAAATCCCATTTTTTCTCTGTATAGTTTAATAATGTCATTGTTATTCGATAAATCTAAATCATCAATAATAATTTTGCCAGAGTCGAACTGTTCTATTCCACCTATCATATTTAATAGTGTTGTTTTTCCACTGCCACTGTTCCCACTAAATACAACAAAATCACCTTGCTTTATAGAACAAGAGAAATTTTTGAATACTATATGTTCACCAAAAACCTTTGATATATTATCGATTTTTATCATTTTAAAGCCCGCCTTTTAATACACGTGGTATACTGATCTTTTCGTATTTATTTATAAACAATGAAAGAATGACACTGGTATTAATAAATACAATTAAACTAGCAAAAACTACATATAATAAAGAGAAGTTTTGAAATAACAATTTTCCCGCTAATGCAGTAACTATACCTATAATAAAAGCACTTATTAACAATCTGAATAATGCTTTATATCTCTTTAATAAGGTTTTTCCAAATATCTTATCAATCGCTATCTCAACTGCCCGTGAATCAAAATCCATTTTTAAAATTGCCGACAAGGAAATATTAAACAATATCATAACCATTACACTTAAAATAACATTTATTATTAGTGTTAAAATTTTTTCTGCCTGTTTTTTTAAGTACAAATCTTTAATATTATTTTTATAATACACTTCATTCTGATATCCTATATTTTTAATAAAGTTATTAAAGTCATTTTCTTTATTAAACTTAACTAATGAATTAAATACAAAACCGCTTAATTCTTTACTAGGCAATTCACTGTGGGTATCAAGAATTATTATCGGGTTCTTCTTGTAATTATCAGCTAAATTCACCATATTGATATCATATACCAATATTTTATAAGGGTCCTGAATAGTAACTGTCTCAAAATTTCCATCTTCTTTATTTAATACATAGTGTACTTCATCATATATACCTTTCTGTTTCAATTCATCTTTTGAATATCTAGAAATAATGTAATATGTATCCTTTTTTAATTGATCTAGATTAATATCTAAGTTTTCAATATCCTTTTTAGCATATTTATTCAAGTATACGATTGGTTCGTCAGTGTTCACAATAGTTGAAGAGATTCCGCCATTGTTTGAAAAATCAAAAGAAAGATGCATTTGATACTTGTCGAGATTCTTGTTATAAAATTGAACCGCGTACTTTTCATCCGTTTCCATATTTGTATCTTCGGTATAATCTTTAAAAAAGAATAAAACATTATCATAACCATAGAACTTCTCCCAACTATCTTTCTGATTAATAGTTAGTGTTGCGTCGTGTATTGTCTTAAAATTGAATGTCAAAATCAAAATCGATGTAATGGATATTATTGATAATACAAAAAAAGCTAATATTTTATAGCCTAACGTGTAATAGCTTCTTACAAACGTCTTTTTAACATCCAATTTGAAAAGTAAAAGATAAAAGCTATTTGTACAAAGTATAATAAATATTACTGCTATAACCGATATGAACATAAACTTATATGGTTCCGTTATTGTCATTCCAATTAACATTCCTATTATTGCTGCACATACGATTGTAAATGAATTTGTAAGTATTAATGGAATTACTACATTTTTTTTATCAGTGCCATTTAGGTATCTAATCAAAGCTTCTTTTTTAAAGTTACTAACTTCAAAAAAAATATATATTAATATAATTAAAAAAATGAATATCCAAGCGCCAGCAATCATAAAAAGGGCATCGTTTGAGTAGCTATTGTCTTCTGGTTTACTCATTCCATATTTATCATTGGTTACTGATCGTAATTTCTCTACGTTTGCTTTGGTACCAAAGACGTAATAGCTTTTTTCATTTAAATAAATAGTATCATTGAGTGACTTAAATACGATTTCCCTTTCGCCACTAACTAACGATTTGAATTTCGATTTATTTTTTTTTATTAGTATTCGATTTTTAAAAAATTCTTTGTTTTCGTCTGCGGAGTACACTGTATATATAGCAGATTTTTTTGAAGTGACTACAGATGAAATAACATAAATTTTTAAATTAAAATCTTTACTGTATTTCTTCAAATCATGAACATATTCTTGTTTTAAATCCCTATTCTTTATGTCTGTTTCATACTTAAAATCACTCTCAAAAACCTTCCCATCAATATAATAAATATATGCATCTCCAATAATACTGAAAACAATTAAAAAAAGTAATGAAAAAAATGCGAGCTTTTTTTTATTAATCATACTTACTCCTTAAAATAGAATAGTATTATGCACCTAAACTTAATTATCCATAATAAGGTCACATCATTTTTACGCCCCCTCTGTCTTCCGTACCACGGCCGTATGTATTAACATATAAATGTTATTATTCACAATTATAGTCCCTAGTTTGTTTGTCCAAATTCATACCTTACTATTTAATAGAAACTCTTAATTATTTTCTACAAAGCTTTGTAAATACCTTTTTTTCAGTATTATTGTTGTGTTAACTATATAAAAGAAAGTCTAAATAATAGCTATGATAAACTGTTGTTCATTCGTTATTTGAATAGAAAAAGAGATTGGAACAAAACTAAATGTACCATTCTTAAAGCCGAATAATTCATAAAGTAATCAATTTTGTGGAATTTTTCTTTACAAAATAAATAAGTGATATAAAATTTATTTTTTTTCGGTGAGGTGAATAATGAGACATATTACTTTACTACTCACAAGCTTATTAATTGCTTTATTAGCAGGATTTTTTGTTCCACTTTTTAATGAAGGATTTGGATTTCCCTTTCCTTGGATAATCTATTATGGTCATTCATTGGGTGAGTATAAGATCTTATTATTCCATTTAAATCTAATTGATAAAATGAACTTTAGATTACCTAACCTTTTAATGAACATCTTCATTCTTTATTTTTTACTCCTTGTTCTAAAGAAAATCACAACCAAAGAGCCAAACGTTAAGAATGATTAGAGTGGAGCCTTCTAAGGCTCTTTTTTTCTAGAAAGAACTATTGCTTATAAATAATATTTAACATACAATTTAAGAACAAGCGTTCTCTAAAAGGTGGGACGAATATAGAAATGAAAATTTTAAACATGGGAATTAAGGTGAAGGAAAAATATAACAAGATCAGATTGGATAAACAGCAATTAGAAGAAACTATTACTATTATTTTTACGAGTATGGAATTTCACCTGGAAGTGGTCATTACGTATTTTGATCAGCATAAACCGTATATAATGGTTGGCCACATTCGTTATGTAAATCCACATACTCAGCAGTTTATAGTAGAAGATCGCTTTAATCAGTATGAACATATATCCATTAAAGACGTTATTGATATACGAATACAAAAGTAGTTAATTAAAAAGTGAAAACGCCCCTGTTTCCGCAGAGGCGTTTTCTATCCAAAAAAATCAAAATGAAGTTCATCCTTTTTTCTCAGTTTCAAAAGAGAGAAACTAAAAGTGAAAAAAGATTATATACGTATTTTACCAATTTAAATATCCATGAACAAGAAAAAACAAGAAATTTAATAAAAAAACAGAACGCTCGTTTAAATACACTATATCGATTTTTCATCCAGCATTTTCTACATTCTAAGTACAAATAGCGCCTAAATATATTCTTTAATCCATGCATTCTCATGAAACTTATAGAACATTTGATTAAGTGGCAAAGCTAATTCAAGATCTGTTGTCAACCGAATACGGTTTAAAAAGGGCTTCATTTGTTCTTGAACAGGCATAAGGTGACTTATCTCTTCTACAATTACCAACATTCGCTTAGGTAGCTTCTCAGATTCATATCGAAAGAGCTGATTGATTTGATTTTCATTCCCTCGCACAATCAGAATATCAAACAATTTTTCATTCATCCTGATGGCAGCTGTAAATGGCTGCTTGCTTGGCAAAACATCTATTTTATTGTTACCTTGTCTCATGTGCGATAGAAATTGAAAAAATACTAAACAGCGAAGGACTTCCTGAGCATTGTACTCTTTCCAATAGTTCGCCTCCAAGGGGTTTCCTACAAGAAATAAACCTGTTGCTCCCAATGTATACAAAGGGATCAGTTTATTACCTCTCAGAATTTCATGACGTTTTATAAATTTCAGTTCATGTGCTTTCTTCAACTTGCTCTTATCGTTATTAAAGTATAATTTAAGCGCTTGAACGCTGCCTATAACACCGACGGCGGATAAGTCCAAACAGAAGTCTTCAAGCCTTGGAGAACAATTTAATAAGGCGCTCTGAATGGGTTGTTCACGAGTGGTCAGGGTCTGCCATTTCAATTCGGTTTTAAGGCTCATCGTAAAAGGACTAAGCTTCTTATCCTGCATCCCTGTTAAACTCATTAGGAAAGCACCTTAACAACCTTCACATTGATCTTGTGATCTTCTGGGCGAATTTTCATGACCCTGACAAGGACTTTATCGCCCTTTTTAAGGACTTCATGACGTAAATGTTGTGCTAGACCCGAAATACCCTCTTTCAACTCTACAAATGTTCCAAACTCGCTGATTCCTGACACTTTAGCCACGTACTCAGCTTGTTCCGTAAAATGTTTAGAAATAGTGTCCCATGGATTTGGCTTTGTGGCCTTGATGCTCACTTTCACCTCTTTATTCTGTTTGTCGATTTCCATAATACGAACTTTGACATGATCTCCGACCTTGTAAAAATCATGCAACGTATCAATCCAGCCATACGAAACATCACTAGTTGGTACCCTTACTTCTAATCCACCAATATCAACAAACAAGGCCGAATTAAAGACTTTGCGTACAACCCCTATCGTAATGTCATTCACAGCTATTTTTTTGAGGGTGATGTTTTTCATTTCTTCCAGGGCAGCCGTTCGAGACCCAACAAAAAAGTCATTATTTTTATCGATGGCGATCACCATAAAGGCTACTTTTTCACCAATATACTGTCGGGCTTCATTCCGATCAGTCGCGCCTAAAAACTCCAAAGGTATCAACCCTCTTACTTCTCCAATTTCAATAACAGCACATGCCATTTTTTTATTACCCGCATAAGAATATACTTTTTCTTCTACTCCTCTGACCGTTGATTGAAGAATAGTTCCATTTTGACGAGAAGAATAAATATCAATCCAATCTTGGCTTACCTGGTCTTCTTCTAACTGAATATGTTTGGCTTTTTCGGCGTCATACCCCTCTACTAATACATTTAATACATGACTCATTCCATTTACTCCCTTTCGATTTTAGAATTATTTATTAAAATGATGCGTCTTCAGACGAATCACCAAAATTCTTCTTCCTCTATTTCAATATTTTGATTATCTCTTTTTTCTATCGGTTCAACTGATGCCCCCTCATCCTTTGATAAGGATAAGAGCCCTTCTTTTTCCTTCGAAATTTCTTGCCAGTTTTGGCTTATTTCTTCTCTTACTGGGGCTTCAAATTCGACCTTATTCGCTTTTCTCTCTATAGTCGATGACTTTGATAAAGTATTTTTCGGTAACACTTCAGTAAATGGATTAGGAGGCAGCTCCGATGGGTTTATTGGCTTTTCTTGTAAAATAGCCTCTTGAATTGGTTTCATTTCTGTTTTATTCCCATTAGTCAGATCTACTGATGGATCCTCCTCTCGCTCTTTTACCAAAGAAAAAACAATATCAGTTTTCTCACTATTATTTTTGAGCTGCGTTTTAGCTATCGGCCTATTTACATGTTCATCCTGATTAATTTTTTCTTCCGGAATCTCCGGTAACGCGGCCTGTATAGGCACAGAAATCAACTGATCTTCGTCAATAAAAATTGTTTTTTTCACAGTTTTCAGCGAATTCATCGGAATGAAAGGCTCCTCTTCCTCTCCAAATGGATTAAGTGATTCCATCTTCTTACGTCGCCCTTCAGCCTCTTTCAAGCGCTGTTGTTTCACTTCATATTCAGCCCGTTTCCTCCAGTCAAGGATAGATGGCTTTCTCATTGTCTTTTGTTCTGTTTCCAACTGTTCTTTCCAATCACGAGGGACAAAAGTACCTACGCCAATTCCTGGTTCCTGTGGAGTTCCGTTCACCAGCAATTTATGAATATAGTGAAACCTTGGCAGTCCATCCATTACGAACGTAGAATAAAAGCGCTCCTTTTCATTCTCTTCTTCCTTATAATGTTTTGGAAGGATATTGTCTAAGATACCTCCACCAAACGTTCTAGAACGCTCTTTAATGACGTTCTTCCCCATGATTTTGGCAACTTCATCCGCATCTTCATATTCAAGGCCGCCAAAGATGATCTTGTTTCGGGTAGACGTTAAGATGGCTTTTTTCATCGCCTTGGCTGAGAGTTGGCCACTTTCTAATTCCAATTGGCCCAAAGATTGTATGGCTGCAATTAAGGCCACCCTATATTCTGCCGCAATAGAGAGAAATCGTTCCACGTCAGGATTAATATATCGGCTATACTCATCGATGATTACATAATGAGGAATACGTGTACGTTCAGTTCCCGGTCTTCGAAATGTAGCCAGCTGCAGGTGCATAGCGATGAACATTCCAAAGGCATCTCCTGCCCGACCTAGTTTACCCAAGGCTGTATTGACTGCCAATATATGTCCGTTCAGGAAATGACAATCCAAATCAATGTCACTTTTCCCTGTCAAAATGGTCTTTAGATGCTCATTTGAAGTAATATTTTCAAGCTGTGCCCGTAAACCAACTATGAACTGACGGTATTTTTCCGCCAAATTACTGCTTCCCAACAACTCGTTATCAAAGAATTGAACGAGATCATTCGTCCCCTGCATCTGACGAAGACGTTCTACGTTATTCTTAAGCAATCCCTCATCTCTTAGATTGGCCAGTACATCCATGATGTCCATATTATCTCCATAGAGCTCTTTAAGGAGCAGTGTGACTTTGCGGCTGGATAACTCCTGGACCGTCGCAAAGAACGGATCTTGCTTTCCAAATAGTGATTTAAGAACAGCGACCGTCGCTTCTGCCACATCATTTTTGTCACCCTTCATGACATTAATGCGATGTGTTTCATCAGGATACAATGGATCTATATATACCAATTCATCATACAAATCCATTTCTAGCGCCATTTCTTTCACCAACCTTGCCACATCGCCTTTTGGCTCGATCACAGAGAGTCCAACAGGGATTCCCTTTTTCTTGGCTAGTAAAATACTATAGATTAACGGTTTTAGGACAGTTGCGGTTTTTCCGCAACGGGTTGGTCCCACGCAAAGGGTATGGGTAAAGGGATCATCACCACCCCAACGAATAGGCTTAGGTTCAGACTTCATTTTGTTTCTTTTTTTAATCGATCGGACTTTGATCATACTCATTGCGTTTAAGTTCCACCTCCTGCCCTAATATGAAATCCAATGCATTTTTTTCTTCTTTCTTCATTTCATTTTCTTTATGTTCCACATAAGCAAATTGAAATGCGAGAACCGAAGGGTACTGTTTTTCCTTCATCAATTGTTTTTGGCGTTTTCTAAGAGATAATAAAAATCGTAACCTCTCAAAAATGGAGTTAGCTTCAGCTGGTTCATCGATTACCTTCTCTTTTTTTACTCTAACTTCTACATGTCGTTGTCCTTCTTTCCAGTAATACCAAAGCAACATCATAAAAATGGTCAAAACCATCCCAAGAGTATTGATTAAAATGGAACTGGCCGGAAAAACACTCTCCAAATATTGGCCAAGTGCAGTAAACACTCCGTTTGTAAAGATCGCAATAGCCGGTACACTTTTATGGTTGTATTTATAGACAAAGAGCCAGCTGCCACCTAAAACGGCCAATATAACACCTATAACAAGCCAAATAAAGGG
This sequence comes from Bacillus kalamii, assembly GCF_047238185.1. Classification (NCBI taxonomy): domain Bacteria; kingdom Bacillati; phylum Bacillota; class Bacilli; order Caryophanales; family Bacillaceae; genus Bacillus; species Bacillus kalamii. The sequence goes on from NZ_JBDFMI010000003.1 coordinate 105,183, forward strand.
AAGAACCATAATGGCTGATACAATCGAGACTCCATAACTAAAAATGAGCGTTAGACCTATAATCAGTCCCATTTTGATTCATCTCCTGATTAATTTAATTTGTACGATTGGCTATCAATGATCATTTTCAATTTTTCTTCCGATTCCTCATTGTTGCATCTTGTGATGACAAACAGTAATTCATCATCCATAATTTCTACTAAATACTTATAGATCATATTCTGTGTATCTGGAGTTAGCTGATCTATATAATGTAAGGTTGGTAAATTCACCCCAAACTCCTCTATTCTCTTTCTGAGCATTACGCTAAATTCAGTCAATTGTTCTTTAGCCATGTATACTTCATCCCTTCATTCATAATTGTGTTTCGATTACTACCCATAGCTTAAATGAGTGTTCAAAAAAAGTAACTGACAGAAAAAAAAGCACCCTTAAAATAGGCGCTTTTTGCATATTATTTTTATTTTTTAATCGTATTCACCATAACCACACAAGAAATGCTGCACAGCAATGAAAAATGAAACGAAATATCAAAATAAACAGATTAATAATGAATAAATACAAAACACTTTTTTCCACTAGAAAAACCAATAAAGAAATTACTTTTAAGATAAAGTTATCAAATCGTTTTACAAAATCCGATATGTACTCAATGACTATACCAATAATGAAATAGACTAAAAACAAACCTATCCCTGAAATGACAACCAAAGCGATCCTCGTCGATTGATCGTAGCCGTAATCCCCCTGATAATCCCAAAAGGAGGGAAAAAACAGTTTTTTTATAAAACCCCACACTTCATGAGGCTCAAATCCAAATTTGCCTAATACACAAAAAGATAAGAATGTACCTACTATCCACCAAAAAACTGTCAGGCAGCCTTGTCTATCATCTTCATCCTTTGGTTCTAACGCATCCATTAATTCCAATGTAACCCATGTTTTTTCAAAATCATTCATAACTCCCCCACCCTCCTCCATTTATTACCTATTTCAATTATATAATACTTTTCGATATGTTACAATTAATTGTTACAATACAAAAATATGTTTAAAGCCTTTCTTATGAAAGGCCCTCATACTTCAATATTTTTTTACTTTAGCAACCAATTTTGTTTTTTGAATTTATATATTGCTGTATAAAAAACAGCAATTGGTTAAACCTTCAATTAATTCTCGTTCATTGTTAGCTTTGTAAATTATGCTTCTCATTAGAAGTTCCACCTTCCTTTCCTTTTTAACCTTTGTTTTTAACTAATCTCAGTATCTTTCCAACTCTTTCTAAGTTGACTCCTGAATGCCTCTTCTGTAGTTCAACCATTTGATTTTTCAATCTTGTCAGAGCCGTAGAATATTCTTTTGTAGCCAGTCGTGCTAACATCGCCTCATCTTTTTGAAATGCTAACTCCATTTTCAACTGAGCTACTTTTTCTTCTAAATTTTTATTTTTTTTAAGCAGTATCCAATTTGTTTTTTCTAGATTATTTTCTTCAAGTTTTTGTCTAATATCTTCCATTAAAACCGCACCCCTTTAGAAGTAATTTCTTATCTAAGACTAACAAAAGCCCAAATAAAAATAACTGACAGAATTAAATAGATATAATATTTATTACAGATAAGAACAGTAAAAATTATAAAGGTAAATAAAAAACAAATAAAAACACCTTCACATTGATTTTTCAATGGAAGGTGTTTTCAATCTCAAATCTACATTCAGATAATATTTATTAATTAAAGTTTGAAACCATTGTTCCTTTTTTATAAACAAGTTTTGTATTGGTTGGATAGTTATTTTTATCAATTAGTTGACTCGGAATAATTAAGCCATTCACGCCAACACCTGCTAATAATTTTTTATTATTCCCTTTATTGTAGGCTTGATATACGAATTTGGAACAATAACTTGGGCTTAATGAATCTGGATCTCCAATTGAACCTAATACACTATATTTTATTTTTACACTTGTATCATTGTACATTCTAGAAGCCCAATTAGCTGCATTTGTAGCTGCATTAACATCGGCAAGTCTAATTACATATACATTTTTTCTTTTCAAGAAAGTTGAGAGCGCTTCTAAATTCGGACCATATGTAGCACCAGACATTGAAACAGTGTTAGTCGATGTTACTACAGCCGTGTGTCCGACATAATTACTGTTTCCATCAACAGTAGTATCTGTTACTAATATATCACCACGTCTTGCGGTAATATTAGAACCCGGATATGTATAAACAGAACCTCCGGTGTCACCTGGTGGGACTGCTCTTGTATTCGGATTTTGTTCATCATTATAAGCTGCATATGGATCTCCAGGAATCGATATGACCTCATTATTCGCATTAGTTGTAAGTCCATAGTCTTCTAGATTTGAGTCATTAGGTGATACCATGTCTAAAATGTCACTTGACTGATATGAATTACTTGTAGGAGTATTCGTAGCTGCTTCATCTGCTTTTGTGGGTGATAGATATACGATAATTCCACATAAAGCTATTAACATAGTTAAAAAGAGTTTCCCTAGACTTTTTTTGGCCATTATAATTCCTCCCAAGATGATATTTTTGGATATTTTTGATAATATTAGTATCAAACTCATCCATACGGACAAGACTACTCCTTATATTTCCAATAATAAATAGGAATATTGTATTATTTTGACATTTTAATAGAAAGGTCAGGTAAAATTCTATGGATTTTAAAAATATAATTTCATCGTTTTTTTTCGTTTTAACAATTTTGATGACTTTTCTCTCACGTTGGTATTTAATTAATGTAAACGGGGCTGTAGAAACCGATGTAATTATGAGAGTATTATTTATATCAATGATAATTTCCCCCATATTAGGAATTCTTTTTGGTACCCTATCCAAAAAAGGTAAGATAAAGTTGATCAATATTATATTGAATATATTCACTTTTTTCACATGTTCTTTATTAGCAATAGCAAGCTTATTGGTTGGAACTGTCGGGAAATAAAGCATTGAATAAGTAAAGAACCTGTATTTATTTATACAGGTTCTTTACTTATTCTTCCTTAACCAATTTTGCAATCCAGGCTCATCGAATCCATCAATATATCGATCTATAAGTTGACCTTTATTAATCTTCAATCCGATAGGAATCATAGTAACACAAAGCTTTTTTACTAAAGATTCATACAAATTCTGTTCTTTGTCTTTAACATTATCAGTATTAAAGTAAGGCATCGAACGTCCATTCCCTACTAAAAATCGATTTAATATTGGCTGAAACTTAGCGCAATACGGACACGTTGGGCGGCCAATATACACATAACTTATTGAATTTTTCTCTAAAAGTTGCTGAAGATCTTCAGTGTTGATTTCGTATAAGCCCGGATTACTTACAACAACGTTTATATTTTCCTGTTTAAACGCATACTTAGCTTTTTCTTGAGTATCACTACTGCCTTGATGACAATCTCCATTTATCATCCATATACTTAAAATGATAATTATAAGTAATAGAATTATGCTAGTGTACAAAAAATACTTATCATTATCTTTGTTCCTCATTTCACTCACAATATCACCAAACGAATTTCAATTTCATTTTTTGTTCTTCCGTCAAATATATTTGACTTATACTTTCTTCCACCTTTGAATGTGACCATAGATATGACTTTGATCTCTCTATCATGTTTATAACAGTCATTTTAACCCAATCATAATTGCAAGGTGATCGTTCTAAAATTGAATCATGCATTCCAGCAACATATTTCCCCTTTAAATTTGCCCTTATGTTACTGACCCACACTACTTCTTCTATAGGAAGATATCCTATATTCACTTTGTGATTGTGACGAAAACCTAAAACTGATGATCTCTTTTTTGATTCACTTAAATCAAATTCATATAAATAGCAAAAACATCCTTCCATCAAGTTCTCATTCGTATCCGGTATAATAAGCTGTTCAAGTGGTAGATCATTTATTTGTTCTCCATATTCACCCTCTATTTGAACATTATAAAAGAAACCATTATGTGCAAAATCTTCTTCCTTTAATATTCCATTTCCATTAAAACTCTTATATGGTTTTATATTAAATCCTTCATCTGCTAAACGAACTACTCTAACGTAGCTCTTCTTGTTAAAAGTAATAATTTTAGGAGATTTATTAATTTTGAACGCACGCCATTTCGCCTTTATTTTCTCCTTATCTGTCTTCACCTGGCAGCCCCCTTTTCCCTATTTCATTTAATACCCCATCGCGCTTAAAGTGACAGAAAATCCGAAACTGATGATTCCCATCAAAATAAATTTATATTTTTTTCCGTTAGGTTTAGCTGAACTATACACAAAACTGACAATATATAATGCTCCTACTAGTCCTAAGAATAATCTAAGAAGAAATAAGATTATATCCATTTTATCGCTCCCCATATCTCTGAATTAACTAAAGATTATATGAAGGAGGCTTTATTGTAACTGACAATAATGAAAAGCTGACCTTTTTTAGTCAGCTTTCAAGGATTTTTCAAGGATTTACATCGAAATTATAATTTTCAAAGTTGCAGCCATAAGGAGGCCCAGAATTAATAGCATAATAATTTTTGTACTCAAAAACACTTTTATTCGAGACACCTTGAACCTTATAAAGAGTTTACGGTTAACACTTTTGAGATACTTTCCAGCATAAGAGTTTGCTTCAATTTCTGCAGGATAAAAATAGTATCCCCAATAATACAAAGCCTTTTTCATAGGTCCCATATGAAGCCATGCATTATGATTTTCATATTGTTTAGCATGACACAATTCATGGGCAATTGTCCCTATGGGATTTTTACCTTTAATAATACAAACAACACCAGTTTCTTTAAAAAGATCAGGGATGTTTTCATAACAAAAATACCCCTGAAGGCCTTTTGGAATACTATACTTATACTTATCTACATGCTCTTTCAAAAATTGTACTGCTTCTTCTTTATATAAAACAGGTGGAACATTTTCAAGCATTAACTCTTTAACAATTAGTTTCTTATGCTGTTCAAGCATTTCGATATTCATTTTTTCATAACATTCCCACATCCCTACGTATCTGAGGATCTAAATAGAATTTAAAATTTAAAATCCAGATTCTCTTTGGTTTATCGTCATTATTCAATTTTTGTTATACATAACCTTCGAAAAGCTTACAACCCTTGTTAAATTCTAAAATCTCAAACAAATTATCATTCAAGAAAAAAAGTAGGAATCATTACCTTTTTATAATTTAAGAATCAATCATTTTCCTGATTCTTGATAAGCGTTGATAAATCAACAAATAAAGTGCGATAATATAAAAAGTAGCATCTTCTTATATTACTAAAATAGCGATTCCTCAAAATAAATCTCAGAAAAATTCGCGCATTAATTCTCAATTTTTTATATAGATTTCACTCTTTTGTAAATCCAGAAACAATACGAGAAATGAAGTTCTTTTAAAAATTGCGAACGAATCAAATTCTCAAATCATATAAACTCCTATATAATAGGAATCAAATAAACTTTCGTTTAAATTCATTTTATTTAATTCTCGAAAAATATTCTTTTATCTCAAAAAAAACAATAAACAAACCAAGAAGGCATATTACTTTAAAAACAAGAATCAATTAAATTCGCAAATCATTTTAACACTAGGTTTTAAAGGATATTTTTCAATAACAAACTATTAAAGGAGGTTTTAAATCGTGGAATTCGAAGAAAAGACACTTTACCAACCAAAAGAAGTAAGTAAAATCACCGGTGTAGAAAGTTCCACACTGAATAAGTGGGCTAACCGATTTAATCTGGATACAGAGTGGACCTTAGGTGAAAAAAAGGGGCATCGTAGATATACAAAAGAAAATATCGAAGAAGTGTTACAGTTAAAAAAGTTAATTGTAGATAAAAAAATGGATTGGGACGCTGCCGAAATGGCGTTCAGAGGGATAGAAACCGAATTTATAGTGGATCAAACCAAAACTAGAATCGAGAAGCAATTAGAGAAAAACTATGAGAAAACAGCAGAAGTATTAGAAGCAACTAATAATATTCGAGATTTTAATATGGAATTAGTCAATCAACTCAAATTAATAACCCAAGAATTAGTTGAAACGAAGAAAGAGTTGCAGGAAGTCAAGAATGAAAACGCGAATTTAAGTGAGAACCTTAAATTAGAAGTTCAACTGCGGAATAAAGCATTGGATGAGTATGAGACTATGAAAGACACAATTTCAACTACCAAAGAGAAAAAAGGCTTTTTTAGTAGTTTATTCCGCAAATAATCTTCATGAGTACATTTGCAGCAACAATACAACTCACAAATACGCAATGTTGTGTACTAAAATCCAAGCAGCATCATTGAACTACCATTTAAATACACAACGTTGTGAGTTTAATACAGAAATTCTATTGATTTATATGCTGAATATGAGATAATTATATCAATAATCAACAACGTTGTTGACTTGAATTATAACAAGGAGTGGAAATGAATGAAAATAGAGAGATTAAACGCCGATTTCGGGAATTCAACTGACAATTTTTTAGCCGATAGCTTTTACTATGAAATTTTAGCGTGTGTGGCAGAGTTATCTAAAGAAGAGGCAAATAGCGTTTTTACAAATAAAGTAGAAGATGTAGAGGATCTATTAGATAGACTGCTAATTTCAACAAATATAGATGGTGAGGATCGTTACTTCTTAGTGGGTAATATCGCCAAAAACAATCCATATGCAAATGCACACGTTGGCCAAATGCACGATAAAATCAAAAGTGATATTCCCTATGTTATTTTCCTGGCAGCAATGGCATACTACTACAAAGTGAAAAATCCTAATGGCGAAAATGTAGCAGAAATTGAAATTGACCAAATGAAAATGATGTTACCAATATGGCTTCTGAAAAAGGAAGAAAAGTTCTCAAACGGCCAATCAAAAATGGCGAATCGTTTTATCGGAGAGCACAAGGTTACATTGCTTACAGCCGGTATGGAGACAGAACTTACTATAAAAGTTGAAAATGCTAAATGTTACATAGAAAGTGAAGTAGGACGCTGGGCAATAAAGTACAAAATTACGAATGATATGGATAAAGATGTAACAATTATTGAAAAGCGTGCTGAAGCCAAAAAATTTGATGACGTTGAGACCGTGTTAATTGATATCGGTGGGGGATCTACCGATGCTGTCCGACTGGCTAAAGGCTTGTCTACACCTGTATCAAAAGATAGCTTTCAAGTCATCCAAATCCAACCATTCTTAGGGCGTTTAGAAAAACTTCTAAAAGAAAAACTAATTGAACGTTTTTCCGATTTGCGTTCTCTAGAAACTTTTATTGTTGAGAATTATACTAATTCGAAATACATTCTAAAAAACCCTAATACAGGGAAAAAATACGATTTAACTGAACCAATCACTGAAATGCTGCAAGAATACGCTGATTTACTTGTATACAAGGTGATGGAAACATTCAGCAGTTCAAAGGGCGTCATTAAATATATTTATTTTGGAGGATTAGCACCAATCTTAGCTCCTTATATTAAAGACTGCGTAGAACGAATGACAAATGAAGATATTGCAGAAAATAATCATCACATTTTGAATGAGTTAATTACAGAGGACTCTTCTGAAGTATTCCGTCCAGCTGCCCGTACTCTTAATGTAACCGCACTTGAGATATTGAGCTTGAACGAACGAAAAAACAAGTGAAGTAGGGTTGCCCGATGAAAGAGCAAAAGAGATTGACTTTAACCGGTAACAAAATGCCAGAAGACGTATACGACAAGCTTGAACAATTGGGTGCCACTAGAAGGCTGACTCCTTATATAGTAAGCTTGGTGGAAAAAGAAGTAATGATGGATAAGTTAATTGATCATCTAACTATACTAATATCTAAAGTCGATAGTGTTGAAAAACAAATGACCGATTTAAAGGCTCAAATTAAGCACTCAAGCTCTCTAACAATCCAACCTAATACGAAGGTACCCATTGAACCAGAAATCATCCCAAAGGGCGAATTAAAGGTATCTAAGACAATCGTCGGCGGGATCGAAGAAGAAATTGATGAAATAGATTTCTAATTTGACGGGATAATAATATCAATTAAGTAAAAAGCCAGTCATCTATATAAAGAGGCTGGCTTTGGATTTCTATATTGTCACTTTTCTTCATTCGCTAGCAATTTAAGAAGCTGTTCACCCCGAACGGTTATAAAATAAGGTCTCATGTTTCCAAAACCCTCAGAGCGAATAAAACCTTGTGATTCTAAGGTGTTAAATCCCATATCATAGATACGCCGATTTTCTTTAAAGTCCGGCATTTTAGTACGCAAGAGTCCGTAAGGACCTGTAGCTTCAGCCACCAACCTTAAGCAACGTATAGAATTCTCATCAAGTTTATGTCTAAAATAGTGTAATTGATCATCTGTGAAGGTCATATTTTTTTCTAAATCAACGTAAGAATAATCCACTTTAATCTTCCTCTCACTATCATTGTTTCAATTAATTGTAACATCAGGATTGAATATACACAATCTTTAACAAAGCCGAGGCTCATATAAGTTCATGCAACTTCCTTTTCCCCAATCTCGGCATATATTTGTCTTTAATTTCTCTTAATGATACAGAAATAACCTTCACATGAGGATAACGAGCAAATTTCCGTTCTAATTCCTTCTCACTGGCTTTCCAACATACAATTTGAACTTCACGACCATTTTTAACAAAGTTCTCATGATGATAATGCGTCATCAAATGGTGCAGGACTGGATAGTTCATGCTTAGAAAATCCACTATGTACGTTTCATGACTCCCATAGTCAGCAACATATCCAGCAAAATTTTGCTTATTACCAGCTAGAGAAGGGTGGTTGTCATATAAACGAGCGTTTAAAATTTCTTCTAAATCAGATCTACGTTCAACATTACTTCTAGTTAAATGTAACAAATGATACCCAAAATCATCTTTACCGAAGGGGATGATTAATAACTCTTTGAATACCATTAAATTAGGATGCTTTGTGATTTCATCTACTACAGTTTTATATATTTTTTCATCATAACAAATTACTGCAATTCTATTTGATTGAGCAAATTTTAATATTTCATGCTGAAATTTTTTTAATAAGGCCGCAGTTAATTTTGCTCCACTTAATTGATTTTCACTAAAAAAGAGATAAAGTGCCAATTCCCGCCCGTCAGCCATTCGCAAGCCTCCTCTAACTAGTGCATTCCTATCCATTTCGTAAATTCGTTTCCATTCACGAGAATCCAACATATGAATTCCATAGGGCATCATAGCTGCATACACTTCATTAGTCAGCACTGTATACTTCATTTTTTCTCTAAGTGGAGCATTATAGCGCGCTTCTATGCCGTTATCTATGTATCCAGCTTTTCTAAGAGCATATATTGCCTTATCAGTACACATATATATCTTTGCAGCTCGTTTCTTCCCATTCATATCCATCCAATCTGTTAAATACTCTTTGTCTTTTAAACGTTTCAAGAATTTGTACGCATAATGCTTACTGTGAAAAATCACCTCACACAACTGACCAATTGTTAATCCTCTCATACGGTAAATTTCGTATAATACATCATTTTGATCATAAATCCTTTCCTGCTTTACCCCCATTTTGAACATCCTTTCCTCGCATAAAATAGGCCCGGTACCCACTCCATACTTCCCTCGTTCTATTCGGGATTTATCCATCATTTCACTCTCTCAGCATCTCGCTAATTTCCAATTTCCCTTTCGTAAATATGCAAATCCCAACCCCACATATCTTTGCATGGAGTGCACAAACCATTCGTTCCATTCCTTCAAGATCCTCGAGTAAACTCTCAAATCTTTCTCTCATTCACTCATTCAGCAGACTCGTTAGCCGGGGTAATGCTTTATTTCTCTAGTTTTACTCGTTTACGGGGTAACACTCGCCCAACTTACCCGAAGCAAAAATCAATTTTGTTACCCCTAAGAAACTCCAACAACCCTATACGCCTAGTGGAATTCAGCAGTCTAATATCTTCAAAAAATTTCAAAATCCCCAAAAGGTAACGATTTTTTCAAAAAAACCCATTAAACTAAAGGTTATACAGCTTTTTTATTTTGTCTTATTAGAGGTCTATTAACATTTTTTAATGGGCTCTCATAATAGACTGCCAAAAACTAGTGTTAAATCGGCTATTTTTCTTAAGCTAATAGACTACTAAAATACTATTGAACTTATGTTTGTTAAAGAAGCTTGCTTTCTTGAATAATCAAAAGCATATTCTTATAATCCCCAACGAACACTTCAGTATAAGGTTTGCTTTCACATAACCGGCCATCTTCCATATAAGATAACCTTTTCCAATTATCATCCGGAATCACCAGGGCTGAACGTAAAGAGTTAAAGATAATTGAATGAAACCTATTGTCTAAATCTGCAATTATCCTGCTATTAAAATATTGCACAATCAGAATGAAAACTTTTTCAGATTTTTTAAAAGAGGGGAGGCTTTCTCTTTTCAAATAAATACACTCAAGAATATCTTTCCTATATACATCTTGTAATGCTTCATAGAAGGCGAATTTATTATTTTTGTTTTTTTGATACTTTGGTAATATATAGTCCAACCGAATTTTTAATATTTTTCCTTGTTGGAGACTAGTTGCTTCTACAACAGAATGTCCTTTTTTCTTGAGCATCTCTTTATATCCTGGATAGTCACTATTCACCATATATTCTTTATACAGTTTCTCCACATTAGTAAGCTGTTCATATTGACGTGCACGAAGAATTTCTATGTTGTCCAGATCACCCTTAATCATTTCTAATTTGATCTCTATATCTTTTATCTTCCATGGCACCAATATCATTTCATCGTAGATACTTGGTTCGTTTTTTGCATTTTCTTTTTGATGTTCACCCCAATAAGACTCTTCTTTATTCATCAAACCCACCCCCATCATTTATCATCTTTAAATTTTATAAGAACAAATCAGTTTTGAAACTGACAGTATTTTAAACCACCCTAAACTTTATTAAAGTCGTTTGATGACAAATTTCCTCAACGAAACAAACATATCCATTTTACCTATATTAGCCATTTTTATTGTGTACATTGTACACAATAAATGGGATAATATATATACAATGTATACAAAAGGAGATAAAGTATATGACCAAAGCAACCGAAGTAATAATTGAACACTTTCCAAACCTAAAAGTACATTTAAAATCTTACGAAAGTATTCTAATGGCTGAAGAAACATTACAATCACTTGATTCTACCCAGCAGACTTTCCTTAAATTAGCTTGGTATTTTCAAAAACCTGACCAAAACAATTTTGATTTAAACTCACTTTACAGGAATCTAGAAGGAGAATGGCTGCAACTTGCACTCGAATTAATTTACATCTTTTTTAAGGAAGATACATATTTGATCAAAGATTCATCATTTTTATTTTTTCGAGATAACTCCTTAGAAGATTATTTGAATCAAGCACAGTTTGCACAATTCCTTTCAAAAAATGGTCTTAAATATTCTCGGATGAAGCTAAGAACATACTACGAAAGGGGGCATATCCCTAAAGAGGATCTATTGGTGGGTACCTCTAAGTATTGGCACATTGATACATGTAAGAATTATTTAAAACAGGTAGAGACCGTTCATGAATAAGGGGAAACTTCATGAAAATAATAAAAAATAAAAGACTTAATAAAAAAATAAAGCAAAATGAGGTAGAGAAATTATTTGAAGACCATAAACAAAAGATACTAACAGAACTAAACATTGATCCACCAACATTCATTATTGGGAAGAAAGCCATCAAGGAGCAATATAAAGAAGAAGGAGCTTCAACAATTTCACGAATTTTATTAATTATTCGTCTTTTATTTAACGATCCAAGTGGCACATTTTTCTGGGGAAATTGCTCTGAAGGTTCGACAGGGGTTGTTTGGATATTGGACAAGAAGAAGGTTGGTACATTAGCACATGAGCTTCGACATGTTTATCAATATCAAAAAGAGACTTTTATCTTTTCTTATACTATTGAGAAATCGCTTAATTATCTACGTAGTCCCAAAGAAAAGGACGCAAACGAGTATGCATATTTGTATTGTAAAACCAACAATATAAGAACAGGAATTATAAAATACCTTATTACACTTCATTTTCTTGAAATTATTGGTTTCATCTTAATACCACTTATTGCTTTACTTGTTGTTATAATTACTTCAAATACATAATAAGAAAGAAGGGGTAACTTTGGATAAACTCCATGGATACGTTATAGAGGGGGAAAATTTTATCTTAACGCATGAAGAGGATGATCAGCCAATCATTTTCCAAACAAAAGAGGCTGCAGAAGAAAAATTGGAGATATTAAATGAATCAATGCACCACTTGAAATTATCAATAAAATCAACAAATTGAACACAAACAAGAAGACAAAGGCTATTTACGTTCTTTGTCTTTTTTATTTGCTTATTAAACAAAGCCATACATTACTCTTTCGCTAGTTTTTAATAAACTTTCTCATATTCGATTCCTTCTAGCAGTTCTTACATGCTTTAATTTCTAATTTTTATAAAACAAATAAATTCACTTATTTAAAAGGTAAATATTTACATATGTAGAATTAGTTAATATGTAAAATATTGGTTATTATCCTTGGTCATCACAATTACTCAATGATAAAGACCAATAATAAATTTTAAATGAAAAAGGAGGAAGGAAAAATGAAAAAATTTTTTTGGTTTATTGCTGCTCTTGTATTAGCATTATCCTGTTTTGGAAGTAGTTTTGCACAGGCTGAATCGGTATCAAAAACTGATACAGATAAGGGACTGAAAGCCATTGAATCAGTTGAAAATTATATTTCTTACTTAAAGAATGAAAGTTCAACAGATTCAAATGCCATTGCGGTTTTAGATGACTTTAATAATTTAAGTAAAGATCAACAAGAAAAGTATTTATTTGCTTTGCAACCTGAAAATTATATAAAAATTATGGATGCCGTTTCATCCAGTAATAATGAAAAAACCGTGAATTTAGATGGTGTAGATATCAAAGCTCAACTTAAGGTGGAGAGCACACTATCTGATATAACACCGTATGCCACATATAAAAATAGTCACTCCACTTATTCTTTATATGTTCTTGGAGTAAAAACAACAACTCTTTCTAGTTACGTTACCTTTGCTTATTCAGGTACTACAGCTACAGAAGTAACCGATAATTACGGTAGTTTAAGCAACTTCAATCCAGCTGTAATTTTCACTGAACTAGTTGGGAAAGGATACCTCGAGGGTTCTTGGGCTATAGGCAGAGCTTCATGGAAAGCATATGCCTCTGGATCTTTAGGCTTCATTAATGATACCGTTCATTTGTTTATTAAAGCCAACGGTGGAAGCACAAAGTATTATAAGGTTGAATCAACTCGCAGTGATTGGGCAACAGGCGGCTGGATTAGCTTTTAAAACTTAATCAGTACTTTCAAAATAAAAAAGCCTGTGAATATTTAAATTCAGGCTTTTTTATTTTCCAATAATTGGGACATACGTTCTAAACATTTGAATATAAATTTATTATTATGACGTTTCATTAATTAAGGAGAAGATCAAATTGAGTGAATTTAAAAAAGCAAGCTTTCTATCTTTAGAAATACTTTTGTCGTTAGCACTAGGCTTACTTTTCACCATATACGTTTTGAAATACATATATGAAAATTCGGGCTTTTCTCTCTCGGGTAACGTTTGGGTTAACTGGTTTGGAATTTCATACTTTATATTTTTCTTATATTCATTAGCAATTGGTCTTTCCAAAGGTGGCAGCATCTTCAAAAAAAGAATTTCTTCTACATTTTTTTGGATTCTTTTTTTAGGATCGATTTATATAGTTTTTATTCCTTTATTTATAGATAAAAATCCTTTTTGACTCAAAACAACTTATCACAATTTATTGACTTAAAAGTTATAAAACAGTATAAATTGTGCTATAATAAACATATAAATAAGGAAAGACGAGATGCACCAACATCCCGTCTAACTGGTGTAACCTTGCACGAGTGAGAGGTTGCCTTAAAAATTATGATTTAGAAGACCGCCCTCGCTTCGCAGGCTTACGGGTGGTTTTCTTTTTGCCTTTTTTGCCATCAAGCCGCCTAAAACAGTAAGTAATAAACTGTGTTATGGTAGCTGTCACTATTGTAATCACAATAGTATGTAGCAAATCAATTAAAAATTGGTCCATATCGGTCACCCCCTTCCTTTTCCAATCTGAAAAGAAAAGGTGGGCAACCTCCCACCCGTTCAATATTTGGTTACTCTATAATTATACCATATTTAACCTATCGAAAGGCCTGAAAACGTTGATTTATCAATGTTTTTTTAGATTGACACACCTGCTTTTCTCATGAATTTATAAACATTGGCCACCCAATTCGAATTAAGGTTATTAGGATCATTGTCAGCCCCATCCGGAGAATATCTAGTATGAATCTGATCCACAGTCACTAAGCCATCGTTTATATACATCCGAATTAATAAAAGCCCCATGTATTCAATGCAATCATCAATCGACGTAAAGGACATTTTGCCTTTCCCTGGTTTCATGAGACCCCCGACGTTATTCCGATCGTCAATGTCCGTACCACCTGTTTCTGCCATTGAAATGCTGGCTAAAAAGGCCGGATTTATATTATATTTATGGCCAACCTCATAATACTTACCTCCATATCCCTTTAACCGTCCCTCTAACATTGCATCAATTTGCGCAGCCGTCACAGCTGATATGTTACGTACGTCATAGCCTGTAGCCGAAAAAGCGACAGGTGAGGAAACATTCACTTGATGACGTTGCTGCCATTCCATTTGCTGTTTTTCTTCCAACGCTTGGCGTTCACGTTCCAGTTCCAATCGCCGGTTTTCCAGTTGCTGCTTACTTAAGATTTTATTTAATTTTGATTTTTCTAGTTTATTGATGAGACCTTCTTGTTCAGCTTTTTCGGCTAATAACTCTTGTTCAATAGCCTTCAGCTTCTCATTTTCCTTCTTAACTTCTTCCAGTCTCTTCGCTTTATCATCTTTAAGTACCTTCAGCCGTTTTTGTTCTTTTTCATATTGATCGACCATCGCCTGGTCATTTTCCATGATTGTGGAAGCAGCTCCTAATCGACCTAAAAAATCAGAAAAGCTTTCCGCATTTAGAATAATGCGCAATACAGCCATTGAACGATCTTCATCCTGTAAAGACAGCGCCCTTTTTTTAAACATCTCTTTTCGTTTTTCTATACTTGTCTCCACTTCATATACAGCACCCTCTAAATTATTAATGCTTCTTTTTAGGTTAAGGATTTCAGATTCTTGTTGGACCTTATTAATCTGTAGGCCCTGAATTTTTAATTCAAAATCATGTATTTTTATCTTTAGTTGATCTTGCTGTGATGTTATGTGCTCTATGTCCTCATTTTGCTTCTGTAGTTGACTTTCAATCTGCTTAATAGATTGAGTTGACTCATCATTTAAAAGCGTCTCAGCGCTTGCTAGAGGCGTTGATAACAATAACCCACAAATGCTAAGACTCAATACTACTTTTCTTTTCACATTGCCACCTGCCCTTTAATAATTGTATAAGAAAAAGCTACCCGTTCACCTTCAGGGGAACGAATAGCTTAATCCACATCATGTACTTATCTAGCAGCAGTTAGTAATTTCTATGGAATTTTAAAGCCTCATAGATACTCCCTTGGATTTTAATTAAATAGTTCCCTTTGGACTCCACATAAGGGTTATTGACTGGATGATATCCCTTAAATTCAAAGTTGTATTCCCCATCTGCGATTCTATCGAAATCATCGCGCCACAGTTCAGTTTCCCAAATGTACTCATACTGGCTAGTACTCACTAACTTAAAGGATGTGCTTGGTATCTCTATTTCACCTACTACACCACCAAAGTCTACTTTTCCTTCTACTCGATTGGCTGGTGTCGTTTTCAAGCGAATGACGAACCTTTCTCCAGCAAGGAAAATATTCACGTCAGGGTCTTGTCCTTCAGATACCCAGTATTTCTTCCATTCCTCCATATGTGTGACCAACGGTACTAATCGGGCGATATTCACCTTAATTCGATGTGTCACACTATCAGTAGCCCCATCATTATCACGTACCGTTAGCGTGACATCATAATACTCAGAGGTTGCGGTCAATGTAGGATATCTAGTATTACTATGTGTGACAGTTCCCTCTTTTGATCGGATATCCCATTGATAAGAAACAATTTTACCATCTACATCATAGGATCCATCCGGATCTAATTTGAATTCTTCTCCCAAAAATGGCTGAAATGGTTTCCAAACGAACATCGCCACTGGCGGCTTATTGGGTGGTGGTTCACTGACCACAATTTCCTTATAGGCCGGCAATTTGGAACGTAAGCTATCTGGCTTGGTGTCATCCCAAACATGCAAGGATACTTTGTATGTCCCCACTTGTGCATTCGATATTTTGGGATGTTGCTCATGTGTAATGTTTTTTTGGCCATTGGGAGCTGTAATTTCCCAATCCCACTTTACAACGGTGCCATCTTCATCCCATGATTGGTCATGTAGCTGAATCGTATCTCCGCCAATAGGCAACAATGGAGAATAATCAAACATGGCATATGGTGCCTGCGGCCCTAATATCACATTGTAAATCTTGGATAGTTTTCCACTTAACGAGCGTAATGGGGCAGGTGGTAAATCAAAGACCGTTTGAGTGACTCTGTATTTTCCGACTCCTCCAAAGATACTGAAATCCGTAGGTGGAGAACCTGTATTCCATTTTTGAGTGACTTCATTTTTCTCATTCAACTTTTCAATGTCCCACGAATAGTTGATCAATGGATGGCCATCCGGATCGGATGACTTATCTGTATAAATGGTCGAAGCATCTACAAACAAGGTATGAGGGCTTTCCATTCCATCTGTACAAGAAATACTAGAGGTTGAAATAGCACCAGGACTTAGTTCAAAACAGGAATTTGGCGGATTATTATGAACCACTTGTATCGGTCTTTCATAAAGTTCCGATTGTAAGGATGGCGGATATTTAGGAATATCCCATACCGTTAATCCAATCACATACTTTCCTTCTCCTAATCCAATGCTTTTAAAGCTGGTAGGATAGTTCGAGCTGGACCATAAGATCCGATTATCACCTTGTTTCTTAATCGTCCAATTATAGTTTGTCAACGGATCTCCATTCGGGTCATAACTTCGATCTTGGATGTAATCCTGGGTATCCGGTACATCAAGACGAGTATCATCCAGAACAACGTCTGGAGCGTCAAATAAAGCGACTGGCTTTAGATTCACTTCTTTTGTTGATAGATGCTTGGTGACGGTTCCATATGCACCATCAACGTCTTTCACACGCAAGGTCACAAAATAATCTTTGTAAGGCTGCAACACCTTAGGTGGTTCACCTTGATGTTCCACTCCATCTACTACATACTTCTCCCACGTGTATTCCACAATGCCACGTTCAGCAATCTTTAATTCTGCCCAATTATAACGATGATCTGGATCATATGAGGTATTCGGGTCCAAGGTTAATTTCAATGTCCCAGGCTCAATCGTATACGTGAAATCAGCGATTGGTCGCCGATGAACGTTAATTTTAAATTCTCGAACCGTTTCTTCATCGGACCATTTCTTGTAATTGGAGAATCGCGTATCATTGCCTACATTTGATAAGGGGTTATCCTTCGCACGTAAAGTGACCGTATATGTTCCCACTTCATTTAGCTGCATTGGAGAACTAATATACAAACCACTTTGAGCAATTGGTTTATCCGGCTGAGAATCAATGACTCGACCATTTACCGAAGTTGGACCGTGGATAAATTTCCATTCTCGTTGGATTTCAGGATCGTTCTCAAAATCAGTATACTTAGTGGTATAGTCAACTTTATCACCAAGAACAATCGTCATGGATTCCGGATTTTCTTCCATCATAAACTTGTTAATCAACTCGGTGCGTACCTTCTCCACATTGGACTGCAGGTAATCTTCCGAATACTGAGTAAAGGTCCCTTGCCCTATGCTATTGATGATACTTTGTGCATCGCTCCGTAAGGAGCCGTTTGAATTACTCCAAAAGAAGGCGTTATCACTACGTAATTTGTTGATTAGCTGATTTCGTTTGGATGAGTTATTCGCCCATGTCCATTGGTTCTTGTCCATTCTGAAATAATACTTATACGTTGAATGATTAAATGTAAATTTATTAATCTCAGTTGTAAAATCGGTGGTGTCTACTTTCTCCTCTGAATTACATCCAGAATTCGTATAACCAGTGATTTCAAACCGGTAATCCGATATCCATTTACGCAAGGAAGCCGTATATTTCGTACCTGTTTGTCCATAAATGGCATTAGAGCCGTCCGTACAAGGTGGAGCATGGGAGTGGATTTGTCCTCCGTTAGCCGAGTTGTCCAAATAACACCAGGTTACTTCGATAATAGGCTCTGATGAAGATGATGTTACTTCCCAACTGCCACTGTAAGGTGACGTGCCACTATAAGAATCATAGACATAATAACCATGATCTACATAGCCCCATATGGGGATATTTAAAACACATTCCCCGTCCAAATCATTTTCATGGTAATAGGTATTGTTAATGTCAATCTTGGCATCAATCCCTTTCATCCGTAAATCGGACTCTAGGGAACCTGCATAGGCCGTTAATTGATTTTTGGCATCTTGGTTAATAGAATAGTAGTAATGATTATACGAACCACCACCGCCTCCATTATTCACTCCACCTCCGGGTCTAGAACCTGTTTTATGTTCAAGGGTAGCTTCGTCCATTCCTCCGAAATCAAGTGCCACATGAACAGAATTTTGTCTCTTTACCCCAAAATCAATAATAGGAGGCACGTTATTAACTTCAATCGCCTTATCAGCTGTCGGTATGTTAAAATTCTCAGGTTTCATATACACATTGACTGATCCATTCTTATCGATGATATCTGAATCGTCGGTCCGGTAATCTTGGGGCTGAATAAATTCTTCATAGGTTGGCTCTCCGAACTTTTCTTTCGTATATAAAGAAAAACGATAGTGCCCCACATGTTTGGTTTTGTACGTAATCGTCCGTTCATTGCTGCTTGAAATGACCTGCTTCCCGCCATCGGCAGCCGTACCAAACACCCCATCATTATTTGCATCAAATTCCACATACCATATTCGTTGGCCAATGCTATCGCCGTCAGTGGATACACTATCATCTCTTAGAGTGATGGTTGCATACTGACCATCATCGTTATCACGCAGGTAAACGGATTTATCGACCGTAAAACGGGTGATTGGTTCCACATCGGGCGCTACATCCAATTCTTTTACATAAACCTCACTCGTCTCATCAAAGACGTTTGTAACGGTTAAATGCAATTCGTATTTCCCTTTCTTTTTGAAAAGGACCTGTTTAATGGATGGATCGGAACTAGGACGATATTTTATATCATCTTTGCTCAACCCTTCACTAATCGGAACGATTTCCCATGACGTTAAATTGTAATCAATCGGTGCAACCTCAATGGGTGACTTTAAATCGGAAGCCTTCGCATCAAATGAAACAGCTCGATTTTCCTTTAGTGTGCCATCCATTGTGGCTGCTGCTATTGGAGTGGTCGGCCATATTTCAAACTCATCGGATGCATCGGCTGTAGCCCCCGCATCGTCCGTTACCGTATAATACACGTTATGCGGAATCTTTTCAGTAACCCTCGGCGACTTCCATTGTTTTCCGTCGATAGGTTCCCCATCAACGGATAATTCTTCATTCGCGATTTCCCCGTCTGGATCGTAAGCTGTGGTTGAAATATCGACTGTTTCCGGCCAGTAATAAAATGGGCGCACATTGACATCAGCGACAGGTGGTTTATTATCTGCGGCAGGCGGTGGAGCATCATCACCTACCACTACTGTCTTTGTGGCTGTAAAGGAACGATTGACTTGGTCAGTTACGACTAATGATATTTTGTACGTCCCTTTTTTATCAAATTTGTATTCTTCAGAAAGATTAAACTGCTTATCTTGTCGATAAGAGCTTTTAATGACTTTATCGTTTACTTTTAATGTAAAGCCAATATACTTTCTCTTAGAGTATTCTCGCTCAGGATAAAATTCCTTCCCCGTATATTCAATGCTAAGTGTTTCTCCTATTTTTGCTTTTGCAGGAACACTTACAGTTGCATCCGGATAGGAAGTTGTAGTGACCAGGGCGGTGCTTAGTTCATTTCCTTGTCCTTCATCAAAATAACCTGTACCTAAAATTTGAACGGTTGCCCCCGACCACATGGCTAAATCACGTATATAAAGCCGATATATCTCTTTCTTGGTCTTATTATTCACTATTTTCATCGGAAAGCTTTTATTTCTGTCACTAACGAATTCTTTATTTCCATTAAAATTCTTTGTCCAGTAATCTAAATCACTTGGTAATGCTATTAATCTTCCTAATGAACCGTCTCGAATAGGCCTTAGTAATGGCATCATCTTAATACGTTTTCTCTTTAATGTAGTCTTATTTGAATATCCTTGAACGTCTACATACCAATTCATGTCATTCATATAATCATCTAGACCTAATGCAGCGTCTGTCGGATGTTTAATTGTATATTTATCCCCTTTTGCTCCAGGCTTCCCTTTCACGTTATCACTATAATCATTCCCTGAAACCATATTTAAATCAGGATCAAGAGAGTCATCTTTCGCTTGCGGTGGAAGCGAAGATGACTTTGTACTTTGGGAAGCTGCTGAAGCAGATATAGCAGGAAGGAAATTACACAACATTAATGCCGCAAGTAAACTCGAAATGAACTTCTTCATCTTCCTTCCTAGCATTTAATTATCTCACTCCTCCCATCCAAAAATGCCTCTTTCTAGTGGATAATTCGCAAGTTCTAATCTTTGACCAAAATCCATCTCTCTCCATGAAATTCCTAAAGCATCACAAATTGATTTAAAAGGAACCATGACAACGCCATTGTTTACCTGAATCTTTGTTTTTAGAATCACTGCTTTGCCATCTAAAGAAGCATTAACACTATCTTTATTTAAGGTTAAAGTTTGACCATTAAAACTAATTGAATAACCCCCATTTGTCACTTTTACATAGTTAGTGTCATGAAATAATTTAGCAATATCCACTAGATATTCTGTCCCACTTTTCTTCACCATTAAGTCCATTCTCTCAATTTGAACTTTTTTATCCTCGTAAGTAACCACGTCTTTATTTAAAGTTGGTAAGTCAATCAAGAATTTCCCTTGTTCTGTTGAAGGATTAGGAATTACATTGTTTAAAGTAATGTCATCGACCCATTTTGGATTTTTTAAAAATTCGGGATAAAACTCTGATTGTCGATATGGGATACCATTTATTGCTGTGTACTCAAATTTTGGATAAGCTTGATTATAATAAGTAGCTCCTTCATACAACAAATCTTTATAACTTTTAAAGAATTCTTTAGGTGACAATTTTAAAGCAGGTGCATCATCATCTAATTTTTTAATGTCATAATACATTTCTTCGACTGCATCAATAACCGTAATAGACCCATCTCCACCACTTCTTTGGATAATCTCCCATGTACCCACTTCCTTTTTCAATTGAGCGTATGTATAGCCTTTCAGACTGGCAGGCTTTACCGTATTCCCATTGTCAGGTTTTGAAGGTGTTTCAGGAGTCGTTGGTGGTGTTACGACAGGTGGTGTTACAGAGCCATTCTCTATTAATTGAAGCATTCTATACGTAAACACACTGGATTGGGCACGGTCTGCTTTTTCCAGTGCACCAAATGTATTGTTTGATTGACCAGCGATAATTCCGTAGTACACCATTCGTTTCACTGATTCAATCGCATAATTCGGAATATTCCCCTTATCTTTAAAAGCTAAGATAGCTTGTTTGGTATAATCCCCTTTTAATTGTAAAGCGCGGTCAACCATGACAGCCACATCGGCTCTTGTGACAGGTTTATCGGGAAACACATTGCCATTCTTATCCCCTAATACAATCCCTGCTGCTGCGGCTCGTGATACATCTGCATACAAGGATTTTGATTTAGGCAAATCCTTAAAAGCACTATCAGACGCAGGCAATTCCAAGGCTCGTGCTAAGAAAGAAGCGAATTGACCACGTGTCACGATTTCATTTGGCTTAAACAATCCACCTTCATACCCTTGAATGATTTTCTTCGCTGACAGTTCAGTAATTGCATTATACGCATAAGAGCTTTTGCTCACGTCTTTAAAATTGGCAGATGCCATAACTGGGCTAACGACCGCCGGAACAGAAATAGCTAATGCTAATGATGAAAGAAATACTTTTTTGTTTTTCATAATTTCTCTTTCCCCCCTTTTTGTAATTGTAACATTTAATTGTTACAATTTAATTATACCACTTTATCCCTATAATTCAAGTAAAATTTAGCCAATTATGGTTTTTTATACTCCTGTATCGTTACATAAGTCTTATATCCGTCACCTCCTTTTACGGATACATCTACTACTAACGCTATCGAAGGACCGAATACAGCTCGATCCAACACTTCACCATTAGGTATTGTGTAGGAGAACATAAACGGAAACTTCACGACAGCCGCCGTCTTCGGGTCGATGTAATCGTGATCTAAATAGATTATGTCTCGTATAAGCAAAGGCTCTTTCAATAAAGACGGAGATGAAAGAGGGCGAAGAGACGAATCAACGGGTATATTCTTTCGAATGGTAGTCACAATGGCTTGTTCTGCTTTTAGCTTATCGAACAATATCTTTCCTGAAGACACCCTATCCTTTTGTATCTGCAATGCACCATCATGCACCGCATGCTCCAATCCATATTGAACGGAACGATAGGCTCTATCCATAATGCTAATTTCAACATCTTTTCCCCATATATAGAGAGCAGAAGCAAACACCATAAGAAATATCAACAATTTTTCCACTTTCGCTACCTCGCCTTCTTGCACCGCCGTAAGATTTACTTTATATACTCACTCATTCGTGTGGCTGAATGATAATGATAGTTCTTGGTGTATTCACCTGTTACTAAATGTTCAAAAAGCAAAAATTGATAATCATTTGGAACTTTTAATGATCCTTT
>NZ_JBDFMI010000004.1:0-13437 GCF_047238185.1 Bacillus kalamii
CCTCGACTGCCTTCTTAACAGCCCCCACCATGCTTTTTATCCCTTTCACAAGACCTTTGATGATGTCTGTTCCTATTTTTCCTAAATCAATACTTTTGAAGGCAGACACAATGTTATTCATGATTTTTAAAGCTGTATCTTTAATTGTACTGAAAGCGCCTTTCCAATCACCTTGGAAAACCTTCAAGAAAAATTGAATAACCCCCAAGGCTATATCTAAAGCGTTTTTTATTGTTGCTTGAATTCCAGCCCATGCAATTTTCACAATACCTGAAATTAGTGGCCATACGGCTTGAAAAACTCCTTTAATGATACCCAAGCCAGCTTGAATGATACTATTGATTCCCTGTAAAACATTTGAAACTAAATTTTTTATATCCGCACCATTTTTCTTCCAAAATGCAGATATCTTATCCAAAATACTTTTCACAAAATTCGATATCGAGCTCATCGCTGAAGTGAAAGTTGATTTAACAACAGAAAGTCCCGATTGGACCAGTGACTTAATCTGACTAAAGGTCCCTGAGAAAGTCTTACTAATGGCTCCCCAAATAGTTACAGCATAAGCTTTTATGGTATCCCAATTTTGATAGAGAGCAATACCAGCAGCAATTAGTACCCCTATTCCTGCAACTACAGCAAGAACTGGAGTAGATATAGCTGCCAGGCCTGCTGTTAAAAGGGGTAAAGCTGTTGTTATCGTATAAATTATTGGGGCTAAGGCTATAGCAGCCCCAGCAAAAATTCCAATAACAGTTGTAATTGCGGTAATAGTAGCCACAAATGTTGGATTATTTTGAGCCCACTCAGCTAATTTAGATACAACCTCTGCAATAACTTGTAAGATCGGATCTAAAGCATCTTTCAAGTCAGAAAAAGCTTGTCTCATTGCAATGGTTGGATCGGAATTCAACGCCTCTGTTTTTTTATTAACAGTTTCAACTTGTTGACCATAATCAACTACTTTTCCTTTAGCTTCCAATAAGGTATTAACTATTTTCTTCCCTTGGTCTTCCCACATGGTGCCGAACATCTTGGTCCCTAGTTGATTCCTCGCAGCTGCATCATCGACTTGTGCTAAGGCCTTAGTTGCCTCGAACATGGCTGTCTGGCCTTTTTCTCCACCTTGTGCTATTGCATTACCCCATTTTTCGAATTGCTTAATGGACAATCCTGCACCATC
Organism: Bacillus kalamii; assembly: GCF_047238185.1. Taxonomy (NCBI): domain Bacteria; kingdom Bacillati; phylum Bacillota; class Bacilli; order Caryophanales; family Bacillaceae; genus Bacillus; species Bacillus kalamii. The sequence continues at coordinate 1,184 of NZ_JBDFMI010000004.1, forward strand.
GATAATTTGACGAGTAGCTTTATCTGTTCCGGCTCCAAAGTCAGCCATTTGAATACGGCCTTCTTTTATCCCATCTAACAGATTGTCAATATTCCATGATTTTGTATCTATCGTTTATACCGCCGGTTTCCCGGTACTTTAACACTGTCTAAACAGTCGGACTAGACTATACCATCAACTCTATTTGAGTTGCGCATTGGTAGTCGTTGAGGGCTTGCATATGCCTATCCCTGCGGATTGCCCATTGTAACATCTAACAGATTGTTACGCTTCGGTACTGTTAGCTTTAGGGTGTTCCCGCATATTCTGCGTTCAATGTATCGTCACCAATACAAGGGGCTAATAATTAACCAGCCATAAAGATAGCTTGAATTTCTTTTGCTCCAAACCCGGCCATTTTCATTTGATCGCCGTATTCAGAAATAATATCTAATTGGTCAGGAGGAAACCCTACTTGTATAAGAGTATCAACCAATCCCATTGCTTGTTGATTTGAAATACCTATAGCAGCTGCTATTTCATTGCCTTCTTGTATCAATTCAGTAAAGTCTAGTCCTGTATAAGCTGCAGCAATAGTACCCGCCATCGTAACGACAGCAGTATTAGCTTCATCACTGGCATCCTTATTGAGTGCCCATTGTCTACGAACACCTTCCAGGGCTTCTTCTGCATCAGTTCCATAAGCTGTAACTGTATGAATAGCCTCTCGAACAGATTCCTTAGAACTTTCAGGCACATCAAAAGAAATATCTATCTTTGTGTTAATGCTGGAAACATCCATTGCCGTTTTAACAGCACCTGCAATGCCTCCACCAGCCGCAAGCCCGGCTGCAACGTTCTTCAAGGTATCTCCGAAGCCGTTCACACTCTCTCCTGCAGAGTCCGCTTCCCTAGCCACTTGGCTTAAATCTCTACGAACTGCATTGAGAGAACCGCCACTATCAACCTGCGAAAGGCCCTGCCGCATCCGGTCAATATCAGCATTTGCTCCTAGTGCTTGCCTTCCGACTCTGCTAATCGCTTCATCTAGTTGACGGGAAGAGGCAGTACCATTCTTTATGGCACTGGTTAGATGAGTACCTAATGTATTGGCATAGTCATCCACAGAAGTGCCAGTAGCCTGAAACAATGTGTTCAATTCTCTTGTGGAAGACTCAATACGCTGTTGTTCAGCCTGAAGCCCTGACAATCTATTCTGCAGGCCGCTTAAGGAGCTTTCTGTATTGGCTATTTCCCTATTAAAAGCGCGATACTGTTCCTCGGATATTTGATTAGCCGCAAACTTTGCATCTACCTGTGCCTGTGCCTCTTTTAATTGATTTAACTTTTGGGTAGTGACTTGTATTTGATCGCTCAATAACCTTTGCTTTTGTGCTATCAATTCGGCATTTCCAGGAGAAAACTTCAAAGCCTTATCGACTTCCTTTAATTCCTGCTGAAGTTCGATGGCTTGATTGTTTACACCTTTGAGGGCTTTATCTAATCCTTTGGTTTCCCCACCTATTTCAATCGTAATTCCTTTAATATTGCCCGGCATTGCTCCACCTCACTTAAAATGCATCAAAGTCAGCTTGATTGGCTTTCCTTGCTTTGGATTTCTTCTTACTTGGATTCTTCATTTCGATGTATTCCTCGATATAGTCCAGGCACATCCCAATCGTCATATCCTCCAAGTCATCTTTGGAAAGTCCTGATTCATAACACAAAACAAGGAACGTATCGAAAGAGAAATCCCCATCGTCCGTTCCTTGTTCATTGGTTTCATTTATTTTTTTTTAGACTGCAATGTAATAGCTATCAAGTCTTTCAATTCCGGAATAATATCCATAATGGGAAAAGAATCAAATGAATCCAACCAATCCATCTGGTCCTTTATTTCTTTATCCGCAGTTTTGGCGAATACCCATGCGATGTTGTAAAAAAAGGTAAAATCGATTTTTTCTATAATCTCCGGATTATTTTCTGCTTCCTTACTTTTAATCAATTTTTCTAAAGCTGCCAGTTTAGAAACATCCGCGAAAAAGTCACGATTGAATTGTGCTTTGTATCTTAAGGCAGAAGCTCCCGTACTTTTAAATGAAACATTTTTACCGTCAATTACGATTGTTTTTTCCATAAACTAAGTCCTCCTTAAACTGTTGGTGCAGGCTCAAATACTGAAGAATACCAAGCGTTATAGGCAGCATCATCCATTGAAACGGATGTTTTACGTTTAACTACACCGTCAGCCCGCGGAGAAGCAGTAAATGAAAGTTCAATTGTGTTTGGATCTACGCTTTCTTCCTTAGAGGCGGAACTTAAGCCAGGACGAGAAACCTTCACATTGTAAAGTACATGCCTTGTGGCTTTTACATCACCATCAAATTCAAATAAAAGGGCTATCGGCTTAATCTTGGCATTAGCATTTTCAGTAATAACCCCGTTTTCAAGTTTTTCCCCTAATACATCAATACGAAATTGTTCCGGCAGCTCTGCAAGGGTATAGCTTCCTTCATAACCTTGGTTGGAATCTGCAACATAATAAACAGTATCATCTGCATAGAATTCGCTTAATTCCCCTTTAGGATCCATCGACATTTCTTTAGAGCCAAGAAGAGGAACCGGTTTATCATATGTTATAGATCCATCCGCATCTTCTGTAAATGTTGCATAGTGAGCATTTTTAAGACCAAAGGTTACTTTGTTTTCTTTTGCTAAATTAGCCATTCAACATCATCCTTCTCTCATCATTTTTATTTCATAGATTCTTTGGAACAATTTCTCTGATTCAATAAAAGTTTCAATAGGGTCATAGGTACATTCATTTTCATCGAGTAAAGCTTCCAGTTTGGCTTCTGCGGCTAAATCTTTCTTAGTGGTATACAATTCAATCTGAACATTATCAAATCGCTTATACACCCTGTTGTCTGCCTTGAAATTCGAAGTATAGGGTGTTAGGTAACAAATATACGGTGGGGAAGGTACTGGCTTAGTCTCGGTTGCCGTAAAATGCGAATAAGCCACAGGAAAGCCCGTGGCATCTAATATCTTTTTCAATTCTGCAAGGGTCATGATCGTATCGCCCTTTCTACTCCCTCGGTGAATTTCTGTACAGCCCTCTCTTCGGCCGGACGAATGTGTGGATGGGCAGCTACTCGGCCGCCGCCGGCTTTTGCGTGGCCATGTTCGAGAAGGTGAGTAAGCTGTGGATCCGTCTTATTTCGGATGACTGTCTTACCGTCCACCTTCGTTTTTCCCCATCCTGCAGCGTAACTTCCCGTATCCTTTGGACTGTTCTGTTTTAACTCAACCACCGTTTCATTGGATACTTTGTTTTCAACCTGCTTGACCTTTTTCTCTACTCCCTTTGTATAGGTTTGTAGAGTCCTAGCCAGCTGATTAGCAAAGTTATTAACCACCTGCCTTCACCTCATTTGCAATTATGGTCAATGTTTTGTCCATTTCATCGTCATTAATAGGAGGTTGCTCAATATCGAATATCCGGTCATCAAATAGGATGCGCATGGAAGAATCAATGCCAGGCTGATACGGAATGATAAAGCGTGACTTGGTTTCACTCTTGGCAGCTGCCGCGGCATAATACTCACGGCCTTGCATGGTTTTAACCATTGCCCATGCTGTACTAACATCCTGCCAGCCTTCCTCAATGACCTGTCCAAGATTATCCTCTACTGTCTTAAGCTTTTGAAAGGTAATACGGTGCCGGAACATGCCGGTATGGTTATTTGGATTGTATTTAAATGGCTGCATCGGCATCGCCATCCACAGTTATAGATTCAAGAGCTTTCTCCATGCTTAGACTATTAATCCGGCTTAAAAAGTTCGTCTCGAAGTATTCAAGGGCATCGTTATAAACGTACCTAGAACGTTCAAAGACGAGTTCCTTAAATGGTTCATCCCTTTCAATATCATAGGCACCACATACCCTTGTCAGTTCCTGGAGAGAAGCAGAAAGGATGCGCTTCAGGTTCTCGTCTTCATAATCACCCAAGTGCATCCTATCTTTAAATTGCTTTAAGATTCCTTTAGTGATGTCCATAACATCACTCCTTTGCTTTCTTCGCCTTTACTTCTTCAATAAATGCACATTTTTCTTTCGGATGCTCTTTTGACAGTTCTTCAATCCGCTTTTTTGATGGCTTATGACTGCCTTTCGGATAAGTATCTCCTACTTCATAAAGTCGGCTGTTATCCTCCATATCAAAAAATCGATTAATAACTTTGTATGCCATAAAATATATCCTCCTTAAACACTAGGCGTAAATTTAATATCAAGGTCATAAACAAGGGCCGTTTTATTATCCTTTGGCTTCCCGTTTGCGAATTGCTTGATTGTGTACAAGGTAGCATCTTCCATAGCTAGTGTTTGATCAAATTTCTTCAACTTGTAGCCACCGGCTATCACCGCGATATATTCGCCCTTTACGAAGAATAACGCTTTTGCGACAGGAATTTCTTCTGATTCAACGATTTGAATATTGTATGGTAGAGAAGTAACCCATAGCCCATTCACAGTTTGAATCGTATTACGGAATTGAACGGCAATGGCATCCATAGGGTTAACAACCATCACAACTTTTCCAGCCACTTTACGCTGCTTGTCCTTTGCATCCGTAGATAGATTTTTGATTACGCCATAAAGTTCACCAGCAACAATTTCTCCTCTTTCAGAAGGAGCAAATGTCAGTGTTCCAGAAGAAGTTTTATCCGTTACAGCTCCTGTTTCGGCATTCACATCTTTCATCAATCCAATCGGTTCATCTTTAGTGGCTCCACGGCCGTTAACAAAGCCAAATTCTAAACCGACAGAATATGATTCTACCAACAATGTTCTAACATATCGTTCAATCCATTCAGGTCCAAGTTCAAGCATGTCATTTGGAATAGCTGCAAATGCAGTGAGTTTCAATTGACCGATTTTCTCTGAACGGAATGCAGCGTTTACTTGACCGGAAATACCTTCAAATAACTCCTTCCATGCATACGCCTTAGTTGCATCAGAATAGATAAAGCGTGTGACCGCCCCAAGGTCCTGTAAGCCGATGGCATCTAACAAAGGATGCTCTGATACTAAATCTTCGAAAACTCGTTCTTGTGTCGTTTCTGGAAGAATGGAATCACTCTTAAATCCACCTTCTTGAACGACAGCATTGAAGAATTTCTTTTCTTCAGAAGTAAGAACATTTTGCCCGCGTTGCTGCAGAATAGAACGATCCAACATTTCATCATTTACCTGTGATTGAACGGCATTCACAACATCATTCTGTAGAGCGCCAAAGTAGTTTTCAAATGCTTCCGTTTGATCTTGCTCTGTTGCTTCTGCATTGTTTAGAGCTGCTGTTAATTTCTTTTTCGCATCGTTTAATGCCTCTGATTTGTTAAAGGTAATTGTCATTCTTCATTTCCTCCAATTAGTTTAAATTTAAAAAGAGCTTGCTCAAGTTCCGCTTTGCAGCAGGCGCTTGTTCAGGCTCTTTTTGTTGGTTTTTATATTGGTTCAATTCATTTTGCATGGACTGCATCTGGACTCTTAATTGTGCCAGTTCTTCGTCCGCGTTGTCTTCCACAGTTGTTGCAGTAGATGTTGCGAAGCCTATCTCAACGGCTTCATTTGCACTAAACCAAGTCTCTTCATTGACCATAGTTTTTACTTCTTCACGCTCGATATTTGCACGAGTCATGTAAATATCAATGATGCCATCTTCTAGCTTCTCGAGCACATCTGCTTCTTTTCTCATTTCCGTTTTAGTTCCCCATACAATATTGCTTGCTTCATGGATCATCATCATTGCTCCTGCTCCCATGATTAATTCATCTGCCGCCATAGCGATAACAGAAGCAGCTGAACAGGCCCAACCGTCAACCTGGATAGTCACTTTCCCTTTATGTGATTTTAGCCTATTGTAAATCGCAATCCCATCAAAGGCACTGCCTCCTGGGGAATTAAGATGAATTAATAAATCATTGTTCCCAGCTTCTTTTAAAGCACTGTCAATGTCAGCTGCAGAAGTAGATTCCCACCACCACGATTCCCCGATGTCACCATAAATGGTAAGATCGCTTACACCTTTTTCTTCATCATGTTCTACAGCAAAATTGTGCGGAATATTCGCTAGCTGCTCATTGTATTTCTGATTCTTAAATCCAAATTTACGTTTCATCTGTTTCATTGTCCTTATCACCTCCTTTACCGGTGCTCATTTCTTGATAGTTCTTGGTAATGTAATGCTTATCCAAGTTAGGATCATCGGATGCTTCATACCCAGCCTCCTGTCTAATTTCATTTCCAGTAAATGCACCAGAAGAGACAAGCTTATCTATACTGTTGGCCATATCAAAAAGGCTGTGATAAGAGACAGCCTTTGTTTCCAACTTATTGCCTGCCAAGTATTGTTTCATCGTAAAGAACTTGGCATTACCTTCATCGCAAATCTTCTTTAAAAACGGCGAAACGGTAAACATCATATAATTCTTCGTCTGCTTCTCCACATCGGCCATATCGCCATGAATTAAACTGATAGGGATACCAATGGCCATTGCCACCTGATCCAGAAAGCCATTTGTTACTTTATTAATTTCATCTACTCCAGGACCGTTACTGTTTCCGCTTGAAGCCTCGTTGTATTTGAATCCTGGCTGCTGTGGCACAATGGCGATATCCTTATCTCCGATTGCCTTATACAATTTGTTAATGAATGTCTGTAACTTAGTCTGTGTCTTCTCATCCATCGAGTGTGTTGATTCCATATCAACCGTTGCCCGAATTTGATTTTTCCTTTTCTGAGAGCTTAATACCCTGCCAAACAACTCTCCGTAATCAGTGAAAAGACCATCGATAAGAGGTGTTAATTTTTCATTTCGGTATCTCAAATGAATAACTTCACTCTGTCGAAAACTTCGTTTAAACTCGTAGTCTTTAATAACCACATTCGTAAAGTTATCTTCCAGCACCGCGTATTCATTATGATTGAATGTATCGGCAATAAGCAGATCGTCATCATCGGACTGGATGATTAAACATTCATTGTCATAAATTAACTTGGTAACGACCGTATGCCAGAAGGTGCTAGAAGTCATATTCTTATTTGGCCGCACATTTAACCGATAGTATAGCTCATCTTTTTTATAAGACTTCCCGTTTTTCACACGGAACTCCGACTGACTGATGGTCCTGCCAAGGAAAGAAGCGCAGATTTCAATGGCCAGCCGCTTCATATGAATTCGTTTAGACATGTCCGGCAGCAGATCCGCATCGAAGATATATTCTAGTTCTTTATTCCGCCGAAAGACGGCATCCAAAAAACTCAATCGCACTCACCACCCTCCCCCAAACATTGCAAAATTATTTAATTTCAAACGCTATCTTGCTGATTGCCCACTTTGCTAACTTTCTAGAATTAATGACCTTTGCTATGAAAGCTATTTTCCACAACAATCTATTCTTCATGGTATCCTTTGTACAAATCCACACTTTTATCGGATTATCCATAAAATCACCTTCCGTTTAGAAATCAATATCAGCAAGCATAAAGTCCATTTCATCAATCAAAATATTATCAGCTTGCCACAAAGCATGAATAAACGCCTGGAAGCCATCCGTTTTTCTTCGAACCTCATCCTTTTTCAAATATTCCTTATTGCCATCTTTCTTGATGTGTACATATACATTGTTTGTATACCAGCGCATCAATGGGTTGTCTCCAAAGATAATCTGGTGGTTAGCAAACAACGTTTCTACACGAGGAGCCAGTAAAGCATGGATTGCTTTTGGATTACGGATATATAGCAAAGTGAATCCTTCATCTTCCAACGCTGATTTAACAAGATCTAGACGAAAGGTATCAGCTACGATTGTATTCACTCCGTATTGCTCCCTCATCTCAACAAACCAATCTACAATATGAGAAATATTGATTACCGGTTCATCTAAGATTGTCAACAGTCCCTGCTGCTCCCAATCTTTGATAGGGACCTTTAACTTCACGTTGTTCAAGAAACCTTGGCGGACAAATGAATGAGATTTCCATAGATAATCATCACCGACCTTAAACAGCAGGCCGACCGCAGCAAAGTCCTTGATGCTTGCAAAGTCCAAACCGCCGACCGCCGTACGATGCTTTATATCAGGGAAAGGACGGTTAGTGGCTAATATATCGTCCCATGATGCTACTGTTTTATTTAAATCCACTTCTGGATAATTCATTCGTTTGGTCATGAACTCTTCACGATTAGATGGATTGTTTGCTAGTTGCCTATATTGAGCCAAAACTTTTTTGAATAGGCCCTTTGCATAAAAACTACGGGGCGCACTAAACATCGGATTAGCCTTTTCCCACATATCTGGATCATCAATTTCTTTCGAATCATCTATCTTGCAGATAAATGGAAATAACGGATCCTCTAGGTCTTTCCCTTCCATGATATTCATTGCTCTTTCCTTCATCTTGTCGAGAAAGCCTTCACGAACAAAGCCATCTGTCCCAATAAAAAATTCCCTAGCATTTGGCACTTTACCAAGTCCGCTAGAGAATACGTTTACTGTATCTGAATTTTCATATTGATGAATCTCATCATAAATTACACAACCATCACGCAAACCATCTTTTGTTTTTGCATTTGATGTATGATATTGAAGCAAAGCTTTCGTGTCGTTGCCGATTATTTCAGCTTTTTTATGATCAAACATTTCAGCTAAAACTTCATGAGAATTTATAACATCATATATTTCCTTAAAGGACGTTTTTGCCTGCAACTCACTATTGGCTACGATTGAAATATTATATCTGGGTATTCCGTGAAGAGGGCTAATAAAGAAATGGGCAAACGAGGATATTAACCCGTTTTTACCGGCTCCCCTTGCTTCACTAATTAAAAACTGCTCATAAAACACGGAATCATCCTCTTTATAGAAAAGGAATACGAATGAGGAAATGAACTTTTGAAATGATTGCAAAGGGAAGTACCATTTCTCTGTGAACTTGATATAGTTCTCAATCATTTCATCATTAAAGTAAAGATCATCGCGGACCAATATATATTTTTCCAGGTAATTAATAAGCATGATGCGCTCTTTATTCAGCTTAATCTTACCAGTGCGATATTGATCGATGTATTCCGTGACATATCTATTTTGAATCATATCAAATCATTAGCAGAGCGCTTCGCTTTTTTCTTTGCATCTTCTAAATCCTCTTTAGGTAACAAACCAAATAACTTATCGCAGGCTACCGTATACCGGTTAACCATCGTGTTATAGGACTTCTGGGAGGGATTCTCAATAACCATCACCTGGGATCCATTCTTAAATTTATAAGTTGGGCCCCTTGATTTAATATCCTCTTCGAGGATTTCAAGCGTAATTGTCATGAAAGCTACTCTCTCAATTAACCTGGTAGCAGCACCCTTTTTCTCATCCGATAAATCGGCAAAAATTTCATTCCATCGTTCAACTTCTTTTGCAATCAGTTCATTTTGTTTTGCTTTGCTCGGCTTGGCCATTTGATCCCCCCTCCCTCATGTGATAATTAGAAAAAAATTTGGACAGCAGACCCCTCTCCCCGGTGTCCCGTGAACGAAAAAAACCAAAGTTTTTGGGTGGGGGGTTACTTCTCGATTGCTTTACCGTATTTAGAATCCATCGGCAAGCCACACTTAATACATTTCCTTGAATCAGGACATTTATGATCTGTCTCAGTATATCCGCAGTCTTTATCAATACATGTATGTGTAGTTCGTTTCCACTTCATGCCGTCACCATCTTTCATCTTCTTCCCATTTGTTCGGCATCTTTCCAAACAATCGGCCATGCTCTTTGTTATGGCAATCCACACAGACTGTCTCCAGGTTATCTTCATCAAGTGCCAGCTCTGGATGATGTTCAAGCTCCTTGATATGATGGACAACTAACTCAATCTTCTTTCGCTTTGCGCTTTCACTGAAGCTATAGGTATCAATGCGAACAAGACCATTACGTTTGCACTCTTGGCATTCATAATGATCACGCTTCTTTACTGCTGCTCGTAGTCGTTTCCATTCACCACTGTTATAGAAGCTGCTCTTCTGTTCTTTTGTTTTGTACTCAGCCATCATCTTCTCATCGATGATTTAAATAATCTCTTGGTATTCCTATTTTGCACAATGGAAACAATCAAGGCAGTAACTCCAATGATTAAGTAAATCCCGACAACAATTAACTCCGGCAGCAGCACCAACCACCATGACCAACTAACCAATCCAGCAATCTTACACACAACAAAGATCAATGTTAATAATTCAATAAATCCCATCCCTATCTTCTCCTTACGGCGCCATTCACACGCCTGAATGTATCACGATTACATCCCATCATTTCTTCGAGTTCCCATTGGCTGTACTGCTCACGCCTAGAATGATTGGGCTTGTTCTGCTTCTTGACAGATTCAAGCTTATGCCGTTGATCAGCATTCAAACAATCCATGACTTTCATAGTCTCACCACCTTTTTGAGAGCAAAAGAAAAAGCATCCTAATGGATGCTAATCAGATTACCAAAAACACCAGTTTCTTCGGCGGCAGCCACAACCTCTGTTGTTATTACCGCAGCCACTTTCGTCACCTTCCACAACTGTCTCATATACATCTCGTTCATGTACCGGATAACAATGCTCATGTCTAACCACTGTACGGTGAACATTAATTATTTCTTTAGGATGGATATGTTTAATCACTCTTTCCCTTGTATGCGTGTTAACAACTGTTTCTGTAGGACAAGTAACCACTTCTTCTTCTCTATTACCCCTTCTTCTACATCTTCGACAGTTACATCCCATACATTAAACCACCTTTCGATAAGATAGTTTATTGTATGTAGTAAAGGATAAGTTGTCCTAGATATAATGCCTATTTTAAAATAGCCAATTAAAAAGCACCCAATGAATGGATGCTTTAATTATCTTAACCTAGTCCGCCTGGGTCTGAAATTGTTTTTCCTGCTCCTCTTGGATTACAAGTTTTAACAAATCCACCTGGATCTAACATGTACATTCCTCCTTAATATTATTTTTAAAACAATAGTCTAATAGTCACTACATACTCCCTATCTAAACCATTCGACAAATTAAGCATAATACCTTCTAATCACCCCATTATGCTAATTGCTTATCTCAATTTTTTAGCTTTATTTATCCAAACTCTTTCATATTTGTCGATATTTCTTTTCATAATTTCCTGTTCCATATATTTGAAGGATTTTCCTCCAAATACATCTAAGTCCTCAAAATCCCCATCTACCTTTATAACAATATATTTTCTATGTGTTTTCCCACTTTTATAATGAGCTCTATACTCCACTTCAATACGCATAAAATACTCCTTTTTACCTATATAATCGGGAGCAAACAGAAAAATTTAATGGTTTATCAAAAAATTGTAGAGTCTCTTAACTTCTAATTCTCTATATCAGCTGTCCTCCTATCCTTTGCTATAAAAGAAAAAGCACCCAAAAGGGTACTTTTTAAATCCTATTTCAAATAAAGGTTTTCAATAATTTTATTTGCACGGTCAATTAATACATTTAAACCGCTTTTATCAATATCAAACGATTTTACACCTTTGTCATTTGGAGTGTATACCCTATCAGTAAGGACTTTATCCCAACATGCAATAGGTGGTGAAATACCTAACTTTGGTCCAGTGAGTGTATCATAGTCACTTCTTTCTTCAATAGCATCACATGCCAAATCCACAGTTTCACCATATTGAGTAACAACCCACGCGTGAAACTCTCGTCTTTCTCCTTGCTGCTTATACTCAAAAAATGTAGGATATCCAATCCATCTTGAACTCCCTGCAACCACATAACTTCTAATATCATGCATCGAAAGTAAATATTTCACTACCAAGGATACGTAAAGACAAAGTTCTCCACGCGGTTGTCCACGAAAAGTTAGTTTGACGATATCATATATATCTCTTTTTAGATTTTCTGCAGTTTCACCAGAGATGGGTGTATAACAGCACTCTTCAAACTGTTTTTTAGATCCACAAGGGCAAAGTCTTTTTTTCATTTTGACATCTCTTATCATTTAAATCCCTCCCTATTCACATTATCACCTAAGAGAGGGAAAATTATTACTATTCAATAAACTGAATTACTCTTATCTATTATTCTGTGTAATTCACCCCAAGGCTGAAAGCCTTGATATTTCTCATTAAATCAACAGTTCTCTTTTCAGTTCGACACTAAATATTTTATGTGTAATTTAAAAGAAAAAAATA
>NZ_JBDFMI010000005.1:0-21813 GCF_047238185.1 Bacillus kalamii
TACGATCAGATAAAGAAGGGAAAGTATCACCTGTCCGGCTCATTTTCACTTCCACATTACTGTAGCCGTTTAATAATAAATCTCTTACCCGTAAGGCAATCGCCAAAGTGATATTCTTTTCCTGAATACCGTTACCTACTGCACCTGGATCGCTACCACCATGACCTGGATCAATAAAGATTTTTACCATTTCATTCACCTCATATAGTTTTTATTTTTCACATGACTTAGCATCATAGCAACCAATAAGAATCACATGGCCCTCGCCTCCCCAAAATAAAAAGCCACTCGAATGAGCAGCTTATTTGTCCTTATTCTTAAACCAGCCAGTATGAGTGTTCTTCCACACAGCATAGATGTTAATAATCAGTGCAACTAAAGCTCCAACTACAACCACGAAGGCATTAATGCTTTCCTGAGTGAACCAATCAAAAGAAATGCCGATTGTACCCAAAAATAAAAGGAGAGCTGTAAGGAAGCCCCCCAATAATGTGATAGTGTCCTTATTCAATTCACACACCTCCTTTCATTGTCGCGAAAATAATGGCTACAATTCCTGCAACCACAGCAACTATGATTGCATTTGTAATAGAGCGCCGTAGCCATTTTGTGTCATCTTTGATTTCTTCAAGGGATTTCTTAATCTCCTTTATATCCCTTTCGTGTAATTCCGTTGTTCGCTTAAGGTCATCTATATCTTTCCTAGCTGATTCACTTTCCTTTTTCAATTCATCAATGTCCTTCTGAATGGATGTTTTCCATAAGTCCACCACTTGATCCGCCTCCAATGGATTAGACCCCCTTTTCCCCATAAAAAATACACCTCAATGGGTGCTCTCTGTAAAATTTAACTATATGTCTTTACCAATTGACTAAGTTCATCCTTTTCCTCTGCTGTTATTACTGACCGACTAGCAAGAATGTTTAATTCCTCCACTCCTAAGTTACCCAATAATACCTGTATTTTCACATAGTTATAATACGCTGAATTTTTCATATTTTTAATCCTCCTAATAGATTGGCATTTTGTAAGGCTTCTATTGCAGAAACACGTTGTTCAAGTGTAGGTGAGTTATCTACTTCCGACTTCTCAAAAACTAGATACTTTCCCGTAATAATATCCCTAATTTCAATTAACTTATATTCTGCATTTAACTCCATGAGGCGTTGTCTTTCATCGTCGTTTGTATATTGAAATACTAGTTCCATATTCACTCTCCTATTCTAAGGTCTTTTTAACAAGTACAGGTATATTGGCAGGAGCAATTCCATAATAAACCCCGAATTCATCACACGCTACTCTTCCAACATACATACCATCACTATTAAGCATTCCCCGTCCCTTCAATGTAATTTCATCACCCTTTTTAACAGTAATGTCTTGCTTTATATATATATAACTATAATTTGAAAAATTTTGTTGATATGACCCAACTAGTACATTATTGATAAATAGGCCTACCTCTGCACCATATCCTCCCGTTGAATCCTTAAATCTATATTTTATTCGTATAGTGGAAGGTTTACCCAACCAAAGAATTGTTTTTAAAGGAACAAAAACTTGAATATCATTTACAACCAATACACTAGAAAAGAATCTTTGTTCATCACTAGGTGATATTGTATAACTAATTTTAGACCCGCTTGGTTTTATTAATCCCATACTTACACCGCCAAAAATCGGACATTACCTGTTCCGGCTGACCGTTTAAACTTGATTGAAGTCGCTTTATAGCGAAATTCTTGTAATGTTTCCCCTGGCTTTAACCGAATAACCTTATTTGTGCCGGACATTCCATCTGATGTGGTTGCTGTGTTAAAAGCGATTAGAAGATCATTCGTATCATCATCATTTGTAAGAAAAACAAACTTTTTTACTTCAAACGGCAATGTAACAGAAACCTCCGTAGTTCCTATACTCACTTCATGTGTATAGTGCTGCGTGGCAGGCATTTCTATAAAATAATATCTATCCCCATTTGCCATGTTTACACCTCTTCCAGATAAGGGCTATTGTTATCCATCTTGAATAAAAAGGATTTTTGGCTGTCTGTATTTTTGATTTTTAGAAGGCCATTTGTTAAGTGCAAATTAGTATCTGTCTTATGTTGACCATAGTCCGTTTTTAATGCAGCATAGTCTTCCTTATGCACATTAAATGCATCCTGCAGGGTTTGAATTTTTGCCGCTAAGTTTGCTGCAATATCTCCATTTAGAATACCTTTTATTCCATCAAACCAACTTTCAAAAGCAACCTTTTGTTGAGCTTTGTAGTTCTCTAAATCTACCGTGTTATGTGCCTTTGTTTGATTAAACCATGCAAGATACTGATTAAAGATTTCCGTGGTATCCACTTGATCTACAGTACCGTGTACAATGCCGCACAGTTCTTTATTAAGGCGTGTATCTGTGATAGTTGCCTGTGTTAGATTCACTGTACCTTTTCCTACATACACATCAGCCAGAGCGATTTCATATACATCTGCATCCCTTTTTAATGCTGGGGAAACAGGAGAAGAACCTGCAGTCCCTTTTTTAACGACCGGAACAATATTTCGATTTAAAAAATTGAGCTGAAGAACAATACGATCAATACGATTTAATACACCGTCTGCTACATCAAGGCTAAGATTGTAATCAGCATCATTGAAAATGTAGTACCCGTTTATCCATGCTTTACCTGGCTTTAATACAACGTTCATTCCAGTGCCTGCCGTTACTTGAAATCCTGTGGACGGATTCGGAAAAACTCCGTTTCCAATGAACGTTGCGAAATAAGCCGCGTAATGCTTTGCTAAGTACACTCTGTCAAAATTCACAGAATCAAAAATCCCACTATTGATTGCCATTATTTCACCATCCTTTTTACCTTTTCGGGAAGGGTTGGGATAGATTTCCCCACCTTCACAAAAACTTCTTTAATATCTTGATAGACTTCATCGACTTCCACAACTCGGCTGTTCATGACGATTCCTAATTTGTCATCCCTAATTGTGATAAGGTCCCCAAGGAAGAAATCACGATTATACTTGGTGTTCTCTTTGGTAACGTCTAGTTCACAATCAAAAGAAATGAATTCTTCTTGTTCCAATAGCTTTTCTAGCCCTCTTTGTTTAAGAAGGAGAATGTATTCTTCAGGCGATAGAGTCACCTCGGTCTCATCAATCGTTTGTGTTTCCGATAAGTCTCGGGCATCCACAAATAACTCTCTCCGATCAAGGCCGGTACCTTGTTCGATGGAAACGAGCTTTCTGTCAACACCTTCGCCAGTTCCAGCAATCAAAGCTGTATTTTTATAATCATTGTCGGCTTCCTCATAATTCCGGCTGATAACATTGGAAAAATCCTTAGATAAAATACATCTTGGATTAATCGATTGATCGATGGTCCTGTCTGTTCCTTCATAAAGTTCATAAAAAAGAGACCGCCCGTTAAAATTGGAGCGAATCCCTATTTCATACGTATTACATAAGCTTTCCACCTGCTCTAGCACATTTTCATATGAAGCTTGAAACTGTATAGAGGTGCCGAAGTTTCTGGCGGCAGCTAATTGGATTTGAGCAATCTTCCTTTTTACATTAGATGGATTGATGCATTCAGACATAATCATGGAACGGATGATATTTTCAGCTGTGTCATTATAATTATAGATATTCCATAAAATCCTCCGATCAATCCATCGCAAAGCCGAGAAGCATTTGATGGATAATTGCTCCTTTCCATCCTCATCCTCTGTGAATCCACGGTAATAGATATACATGGCTTCGTTATCATCATCTCTATACAGAATATTTCCCTTTTGTAATAAGGAAATATTATCGATTGTTACATCGACATGTAATTCAGCCTCCCCATGCTTCGTGTCTCTTTTCCTCCACAATAGATAGGAAAACTTACCGATTAAGCCAAGTCTGTTGAACTGCTTGTCGCATACATATAATTCCACGCTTACACCCCCACATATTGTGGCGTGAAGTATATAGATACTTCCAGATTGTCCACATTTAGACCAGCATCATACCGCAATAAGTTATCCCCTAAATCTAACGCTAAGTGTGGATTAGAGTCGAAAGAAAGATAGTTAAAGATATTTGAGACAATACCATTCCTACTTAGCCGGACATATTCATTACCGCGTTCTGTGCTGATCGTAATGATATCTCCTGCCTGCATCTCTTTTTCAATCAATATTTTCTCCTGTGTCTCTACATTTACAACCGATGGATTTCTAAGGGTTCCCAATGCCCTGTATTCAAGCCGTAATGGTGCTTCATTGTCACTGGCATTCAATACATTCACAATCAATGAAGGCTCTCTATATCCCATCCGAATGCCTGTGTCAGCCGGAATGACTAACGGAAAAGAAAAGCCTCCTATCCAGGAAGCAATATCCGTTTTAATTTCATTATCGAACCACCAAGGCTTCGGACAAAGAAGAGATATCATGAATTCCGGATAAGGAGCCTTGTTAATTACAGGTGTTTTTTCCGCATGGCATTTGATATACCGGCTGATTTCTCCATTTGTGTATTGAAGAGTGAACACATGTTTTGGATTGAAGAAACGAATAAGGCGGGATCGATTAATGTCCTTATCGATTCTAAGCCGGCCATTGATGACAATGTTCCTTTCTTTGACACTAGATCCTGATAAGGATAATCCGTCAATACCATAGCTTTTGCTGGTGAAAAACTCATTTTCCATCGCGTCCAAACCTTCTGCCGAGTCCAAATAAAAAGGGCTCAACACGGATATCTCAAGTGTTTGCCCTTGGTTATTATCAAATATCAATTTTTCTTTCCTGCTGTATGATTCCAATCAAACACCTCCTATACTTGCATGGCCAATTCTCTTAATGCATTTCTATTTAATCTAGCAGTCTCATAAGGATCCAATGCTTTAGGAGATTGGAAGGTCATATAATAATTATGCTCAACTGTAGTTGTACTGCCTGCCTGTCCTGTGGAAGAAACCGTAACAGGGTTATTTGCATTCAGC
The DNA here is from genome assembly GCF_047238185.1 of Bacillus kalamii. Taxonomy (NCBI): domain Bacteria; kingdom Bacillati; phylum Bacillota; class Bacilli; order Caryophanales; family Bacillaceae; genus Bacillus; species Bacillus kalamii. Next base: position 4,999 of record NZ_JBDFMI010000005.1, read on the forward strand.
ATCTTTCCTGCGCTACTGGCCATGCTGCCATATACATTATTCATGACACCTTTCAGCTTGGCAGAAGAATCCTGAATCCCTTTAATTAAACCTTCATTGATGTTGACTCCAAAGCCCCTGAAAACACGTGATGGAGAATGGATATCCAAGGCGGATTGAAAAGTATCTTTCACAATGCTGGCCAGTTCTTCGGCTGCAGAAACTAATTCACTTTTCTTACTCATCATTCCGCTGATTAATCCGGCTACAGCATAATCACCAATGGACGGCATTTCCTTGGCTTCGTCTTTCACCTTGAACTTCGCGCCAGCCATTGCCTTCCGCCACTCTTCTTGATAGCCCAATAGCTTCACAGCTGCATCAGCCCTTAATTCTTCAATCTTTTGTGCTGTCTCTACTTTTAAACTAGAAAGTTCTTTGAGCGCCTCTTCTTTTGCCAACTGGTTCTTAGCCTTCCACAGGTCAACATACTGAGTAAGTTGGTCAGATGTAAGGCTATTAAGGGCGGCAATTTCTGCGCCAGCCTTAGGCCCCATATCCTGTAATTCAGCAAGCAACCCTTGGTCAATCCCTTTAGCAGCTAGTTCAGCCAGATTTCGTTGCCAGTCCTCAAAAGCTGAAACTTGATCCTGCAGGTTCTTTAACAAAGTAGTTCCCGATACTGATTTCTTGGTGATTTCATCGAACAATCCAACAAAGGAATAAAGGGACTTCGCTCTATCTTCCAAAGCTTTGTCATACTCATCATTTAGCTTCTTCTCTTCGTCAATAAGCTGCTGGTTGAGGGTCTGAACCTTCGTTAGATAGTCGGCATTTATTTGATCGATTTGCTTTTGGATTTCCTGCTTTACACGATAGATTTCCTTTTCATAATAGATCCGTTCTTCTGTACCGGCTTTGTACCCTTTTATATACTGCTGATAGGCTGCCAACTCTTCAGCAAGGGATAGTTCATTGTAGTATTTCTTGTCTTCCACATATGCTTTCTCTTTGTTGTATCGGTCCTTATTTAAAGCATCCATTGCCTTATTCAAGATGATCTGTGCCTGAGTCTTTTCTTTCGCATTGTTCTTGAATAAAACTACAGCCTTTTGCCAGTATGCAGCCTCTTGGTCCAATGTAAGGGATTCTAAATCTTTCCGCTTCTTCACATAGTCTTCTAAGGCTTTCATTTTAGCTGCAGCAGATCCAGCAGATAGGGAAGCAATTTTCTTATTTTCATCAGCTGTGATTTTCGCCCGGTCCTTTGCCGCTTTATCTTGGATGTTCGTTATTTGCCGTTCCTGGGCTGCCGTCAATTTCTTTTTAGCATCCCTTGCTTTGGCTTCAATTTCCGCAATTTTCTTATTCGCTTGTGATGTTATATCAGCTCGTTTGGCGTTGGCATCTTTGTGAATCTGATTAAGGGCTTTGGCATTGGTAGATGAAGCAGAAGCAACAATACTATTAAACTTTTTCAATTCATTCTGTGCTAATGCAACCTTAGAGGTAAAGCTTGGAATAGCCGCCATAGCCATTTCTTCGGAAGCCGTCTTGACTATACCTAAGTTATTTGTAATCCCTTCTGCTATACCTGCAGGTATCCATTGCCCCACTTCTTTCTCCATTACCTTAGAAGGAGAATGAATACCAAGTATTTTCTTTGCCCATCCAGGGATATGACTAGCGAGATCAGAAACAACTTTTTTGACTGAATCAACCATGCTAGAAATACCTTTAACAAGACCATTGATAATGTCCTTACCAATTTGTAATAGGTTAATGCTTTTAAAAGCAGAAGTTATATTATTCATGATTTTTAAAGCTGTATCTTTAATCGTGCTGAAAGCGCCTTTCCAATCTCCTTTAAACACCTTCAAGAAAAATTGAATTACACCCAATACAATGTCTAGAGCATTTTTAATTGTTGCCTGTATCCCCACCCAAGCTACCTTTACAATAGATGAGATTATTGGCCATACTGCTTGGAAAACCCCTTTTATAATTCCCAAACCCAGTTGAATCGCACTATTAATACCTTGCAAAGCATTTGTCACTACACTTTTTATATCCGCTCCGTTTTTCTTCCAAAACGCTGATATTTTATCCAGAATACTTTTCACAAAATTCGATATGGAACCCATCACAGAGGTGAATGTCGATTTGACAACCGATAGCCCTGATTGAACCAGTGACTTAATCTGGCTAAAGGTCCCTGAGAAAGTCTTACTGATAGATCCCCATATAGATACTGCATAAGATTTTATGGTATCCCAATTTTTATAAATAAGCACTCCGGCAGCGACTAATCCTGCTATAGCAGCAATAGCGATTCCGATAGGGCCAGTAATAAAGGCTATTGCTGAACTAAAAACAGCCGCAGCACCTCCAGCTTCTGCTATCACTCCGGCAATCGATATAAAGGCAGGAGCTAATAGAGCAATTGCCCCCGTTAGAATTGTTATGGCAGTACCTATCGCTGTTAGTGTCGCCATTAGAATTGGGTTTTGCGAACCCCATTCAGCAACCTTTGCTACCACTTCAGCAATAACCTGTAAAATTGGTTCTAAAGCTAATTTCAAATCAGAAAATGCTTTCGAGAGTGCAACAGTTGGATCGGCATTTAAAGTTTGCGTTTTTGCGTTAACATTATCGACTTGTTGACCATAATCAACTATTTTACCTTTGGCTTCTAATAAAGTATTAACGATTTTTTTGCCTTGGTCTTCCCACATGGTCCCAAACATCTTGGTCCCAAGTTGATTCCTCGCAGCTGCATCATCGACTTGTGCTAGAGCCTTAGTTGCCTCGAACATAGCCGTTTGTCCTTTTTCTCCACCTTGAGCTATTGCATTTCCCCACTTTTCAAATTGTTTAATGGACAATCCTGCACCATCGATAATTTGACGAGTAGCTTTATCTGTTCCGGCTCCAAAGTCAGCCATCTGAATACGGCCTTCTTTTATCCCATCTAACAGATTGTCAATATTCCAAGTTTTCGTATCAATCCCAGCCATAAAAATAGCTTGGATTTCTTTTGCTCCAAACCCAGCCATTTTCATTTGATCGCCGTATTCGGAAATAATATCTAATTGGTCAGGAGGAAAACCTAGCTGTAACAGGGTATCAACTAATCCCATTGCTTTTTGATTTGAAATGCCTATAGCCGCTGCTATTTCATTTCCTTCTTGGATCAATTCAGTAAAATCTAATCCTGCATAGGCAGCCGCAATTGTTCCTGCCATAGTTACTACAGCAGTATTAGCTGCATCGCTCGCATTCTTATTTAAAGCCCATTGTCTCCGAACACCTTCCAGTGCTTCTTCAGCATCAGTACCATATGAAGTAACCGTATTAATAGCTTCTCTAACAGATTTCTTAGAACTTTCAGGTACATCCATCGATATTTCTATCTTCGTATTAATACTAGAAGTGTCTAAAGCTGTATGGATAGCTCCTACAATACCTCCACCAGCTGCAAGTCCAGCTGCAACGTTCTTCAAGGTATCTCCGAAGCCGTTCACACTCTCTCCTGCAGAGTCCGCTTCTCTTGCCACTTGGCTTAAATCTCTACGAACTGCATTGAGAGAACCCCCATTATCTACCTGTGAAAGGCCCTGCCGCATCCGATCAATGTCCGCATTGGCACCAAGAGCCTGTCTTCCTACTCTGCTAATCGCTTCATCCAGTTGACGGGAAGAGGCAGTACCATTCTTTATGGCACTGGTTAGATGAGTACCTAATGTATTGGCATAGTCATCCACAGAAGTGCCAGTAGCCTGAAACAATGTGTTCAATTGCCTTGTGGAAGACTCAATCCGCTGTTGTTCTGCTTGGAGACCTGACAATCTATTCTGTAAGCCACTTAATGAACTTTCTGTATTAACTATTTCCCTATTGAAAGCGCGATACTGTTCCTCTGATATCTGATTAGCCGCAAACTTTGCTTCTACCTGTGCCTGTGCATCTTTTAATTGATTTAACTTTTGGGTAGTGACTTGTATTTGATCGCTCAATAACCTTTGCTTTTGTGCTATCAATTCGGCATTTCCAGGAGAAAACTTCAAAGCCTTATCGACTTCCTTTAATTCCTGCTGAAGTTCGATGGCTTGATTGTTTACACCTTTGAGGGCTTTATCTAATCCTTTGGTTTCCCCACCAATTTCAATCGTAATTCCTTTAATATTGCCCGGCATTGCTCCACCTCACTTAAAATGCATCAAAGTCAGCTTGATTGGCTTTTCTTACTTTGGATTTCTTCTTACTTGGATTCTTCATTTCGATGTATTCCTCGATATAGTCCAAGCACATCCCAATCGTCATATCCTCCAGGTCATCTTTGGAAAGTCCTGATTCATAACACAAAACAAGGAACGTATCGAAAGAGAAATCCCCATCGTCCGTTCCTTGTTCATTGGTTTCATTTATTTTTTTTTAGACTGCAATGTAATAGCTATCAAGTCTTTCAATTCCGGAATAATATCCATAATGGGGAAAGAATCAAAAGAATCCAACCAATCCATCTGGTCCTTTATTTCTTTATCCGCAGTTTTGGCGAATACCCATGCGATGTTGTAAAAAAAGGTAAAATCCAGTTTTTCTAAAATTTCCGGATTATTTGCTGCTTCCTCACTTTTAATCAGTTTTTCTATGGCTGACAGTTTAGAAACATCCGCGAAAAAGTCACGACCGAATTGAGCTTTGTATCTTAAGGCAGAAGCTCCCGTACTTTTAAATGAAACATTTTTCTCATCAATTACGATTGTTTTTTCCATAAACTAAGTCCTCCTTAAACCGCTAGGGCTGGTTCAAATACTTTTGTATACCAAGCGTTATAAACAGCTTCCGTTGTTTCTGCAGTAGTAGATCGCTTAACTACGCCATCAGCCCTTGGAGAAGCAACAATCGATAATTCACTTGTGCCAGGTTCTGTACTTTCTTCTTTTGTCTGACTTCCGAGTCCTGGACGTGAAGTGGTGCAATTATACAACACATGACGTGTTGCCTTAATATCTCCGTCAAATTCAAAAAGGTAAGCAGCCTTTTTAGGTTTTGCATTAGATGTTTCTGTAAGAACACCATCCTCTAGCTTGTCTCCCAATACTTCCACACGATATTCTTTCGTGACATTGGCTATTGTAAGAGTAACCTCATACCCTTGGTTAGTGGTTGTAGAGTAGTAAATCGTGTCATCTGCATAAAAGTCATTGGTTTCACCTTTTGGCTCCAATGTTAATTCCTTTGCTCCAGGTAAACGTTTAGGAGTGCCGAATGTGATAGAACCGTCTGCCCCTTCAGTAATTAGAGCGTAGTGAACATTTTTCAAGCCAAAAGTTACTTTATTTTCAACAACAGCATTTCCTGCCATTTAACATCATCCTCTTTTCTATATTTTAATTTCGTAGATTCGTTGAAACAGATTTTCTGATTCAATAAAAACTTCAATCGGATCGTATGGAAAGTCATTCGCATCCAATAAATCTTCTAGTTTTGCTTCAGCAGCTAAATCCTTCTTGCTGGTATACAACTCAATTTGCACATTATTGATTTTCTTGTAGACCCTGTTATCTGCCTTAAAATTAGATGTATAAGGTGTTAGGTAACAAATGTACGGTGGGGAAGGAATAGGCTTTGTCTCAGTTGCCGTAAAATGCGAATAAGCCACAGGGAAGCCCGTGGCATCTAATATCTTTTTCAATTCTGCAAGGGTCATGATCGTATCGCCCTTTCCACTTCTTCTGTAAAATTCCGTACAGCCTTTTCTTTGGCAGGACGAATGTGTGGATGGCCAGATACTCGGCCACCCCCATCTTTGGCGTGACCATGTTCCAGTAGATGAGTAAGCTGTGGATCCGTCTTATTTCGAATGACTGTCTTTCCATCGACTTTCGTTTTGCCCCATCCTGCTGCATAACTTCCGGTATCTTGGGGGCTGTTCTGCTTTATCTCCGTTACCGCTTCATTACCCACCTTATTTTCAGCCTGCTTTACCTTTTTTTCTACGTCCTTTGAATAAGCTTGTAGAGTACGGGCAAGTTCGTTTGCGAAATTATTGGGCACTTGTCTTCACCTCATTTGCAATTATGGTTAATGTTTTGTCCATTTCATCGTCATTAATAGGAGGCTGTTCAATGTCGAATATCCGGCCATCAAACAGGATCCTCATGGAAGAATCGATATCAGGTTGATAAGGAATGATAAAACGCGACTTGGTTTCACTTTTGGCAGCTGCCGCGGCATAATACTCACGCCCCTGCATGGTTTTTATCATTGCCCATGATGAACCAATATTCTGCCAACCTTCTTCAATAACCTGGCCAAGATCATCCTCTACAGTCTTTAACTTCTGGAAGATGATACGATTTCGGAACATGCCTGTATGATTATTGGGATTGTATTTATATGGCTGCATCAACATCGCCCTCCACAGAAATAGATTCAAGGGCTTTCTCCATGCTGAGACTATTAATCTGGCTTAAGAAGTTTGTATTAAAATATTCAAGGGCATCGTTATACGCATACCGGGAACGTTCAAAGACTAGTTCCTTGAAAGGTTCATCCTTTTCAACGTCATATTTACCGCATACCCTCGTTAGCTCCTGCAGAGAAGCAGAAAGGATGCGCTTCAGGTTCTCATCTTCATAATCCCCTAAGTGCATCCTTTCTTTAAATTCCTTCAGTATTAAATCAGTGATGCTCATTTACATCACTCCTTGTCTTTGACTTCCTCAATAAAAGCAACCTTGTACTCAGGATTTTTTTTGCTTAGTTCTTCAATCCGTTTTTTGGTTGGCTTCTGTCTGCCTTTCGGATATTCTTCTCCTTTTTTATAAAAGGTATTGTTATCCTCTTTATCCTTGAAATCGTTTATTACTTTGTATCTCATCAGCTATTCCTCCTTAAACCTGATCAAACTGTTGGGGCACTGTCCAAATCAATATCAAGGTCATAGACAAGAGCCGTTTTATTATCCTTTGGTTTACCATTAGCGAATTGTTTCATGGTGTATAAACGAGCATCTTCGATAGCTAAAGTTTCATCAAATTTGTTGATTTTATATCCACCAGCGATAGCTGCCAAATAAGCACCTTTCAAAAAGAACAACGCTTTACCAGTCGGGACCTCTTCCGATTCAATTGGGCTATTGATACCGAATGGTAAGGTTGTTACCCATTGGCCATTCGGTGTTTGAATAGTGTTTCCAATCTGAACCCTGACAGCATCCACAGGATTTACAACCATCACAACATTATTTAATACTTTTCTAGATTTACCCTTAGCATCAGTTGATAACTTTTCTACAACGCCACCCAGCTCTTTCGCTACAATAATACCTTTTTCTGATGGAGCAAATGTTAGCTTTCCGGATGATGTCTTGTCAGTAACAGCCCCAGTTTCAGGATTAACATCTTTCATTAAACCAATCGGTTCGTTTTTTGATGGTCCCTTTCCATTAACCAATCCATATTCCATACCAACTGAATAGGATTCAACTAAGACTGTACGCACATATCTTTCAACATATTCAGGTCCTAGCTCAAGCATGTCCTTTGGGATAACAGCGAATGCAGTAAGCTTCAATTGGCTAATTGTTTCTTCACGAAATGCTGCTGAAATCTGCCCTTTAATCTCTCCGAATAATGCGCCCCATGCATATGTTTTAGTGGCATCAGAATAAATATACCGAGTAACTGCTCCAAGGTCCTGTAAACCAATCGCTTCAAGTAAAGGATGCTCAGTTACTAAATCTTCAAATACACGTTCTTGGGTAGTGATTGGAAGAATTGTATCTTCAGCAAAACCACCGGATGCAATAACTTCGTTAAAGAATTTCCGCTCTGTGGAAGTTAATACATTCTGACCACGTGCAGCTAGAATTTGAGCATCATGTACTTCATTACGAGCTTCGTTTGAAATACGTTCTGTTAGATCTGTTTGAAGTGCTGTGAACATCTCACTAAAAGCATTTTCAACTTGTTCTGATGTTGAATTTTCGTCCTTCATAACATTCATGTATGCTTGTTTCTTTGCTTCAAAGTTTTCCATTTGCCCTTTAAATTTGATTGTCATATATGACTACCTCCATTTTTTAAGTAAATTAAAAGAACCTTTCTCGTTTACCGGAACAGGTTCTAATTGTTTATTATTTGGTTTCAAAATGCCTTGCAACTCGTTTAGAACGTTTTTCTTTTGTTCCGGCGTTCGTGGAATATGATTTGCCGGCTTCGATTCGCTTTCAACACCTTCAGCTTTATCGGCAAAACCAAGTGCCAGTGCTGTCTTGGCACTCATCCATGTTTCTGCATCCATTTTCACGCGAATGTCTTCACGACTAATAGTTGCTTTCGTCATGTAAATATCGATGATGCCTTCTTCTAACTCTTCGAGTACATCAGACTCTTTACGCATGTCAGTTTTGGTGCCCCAGACAACATTACTCGCTTCATGAATCATAAACATGGAACCTAACTCCATAATTAATTCATCAGCCGCCATAGCAATTACGGATGCAGCAGAACAGGCCCAACCATCGACGTGGACTGTCACCTTCCCATTATGTCGTTTCAACCGGTTGAAAATAGAGATGCCATCGAAAGCATCACCGCCTGGACTGTTTAAATTGATAACAATATCATTATCACCAGCTGAATTTAATGCATTGTCTATATCTGTAGCTGAAAAAGAATCATTCCACCAGGATGTTCCAATGACACCATAAATCGTAATTTCACTTGTTTTCGTTTCTTCATTGTGGACAACATTAAATTTTTGTGGAATTTCTTTTAGTTGATCAATATAGGACTGATTTTTAAACATTTTAAAGAAATCATCTTTAGTCATCCCTCTCATTATTCTTTCTCACCTCCTTCATCGGTTGTCTGCATTTCTGTATAGTTTTTCGTGATGTAATGCTTATCCAAGTTGGGATCATCTGACTTGTCATAACCAACCTCCAATCGAATTTCATTACCTGTAAAGGCACTGGAAGAGATAAGCTTGTCAATGGCATTTGCTAAGTCAAACAAGCTGTTATACGAAACGCTCTTCGCCTCAAGCTTATTGCCGGCCAGATATTCCTTCATTGTAAAAAACTTCGCGTTTCCTTCATCACAAATCTTCTTTAGGAAAGGAGATACAGTGAACATCATATAGTTCTTGGTCTGTTTTTCCACATCTGCCATATCTCCATGAATTAAACTGATAGGAATACCGATAGCCATGGCCACCTGATCCAGAAAGCCATTTGTTACCTTGTTGATTTCATCTACTCCAGGACCGTTACTGTTTCCGCTTGAAGCCTCGTTGTATTTGAATCCTGGCTGCTGTGGCACAATGGCGATATCCTTATCTCCGATTGCCTTATACAATTTGTTAATGAATGTCTGTAACTTAGTCTGTGTCTTCTCATCCATCGAGTGTGTTGATTCAATATCAACTGTGGCTCTAATTTGATTTTTTCTTTTCTGAGAACTTAATACCCTGCCAAACAACTCTCCGTAATCAGTGAAAAGACCATCGATAAGAGGTGTTAATTTTTCATTTCGGTATCTCAAATGAATAACTTCACTCTGTCGAAAACTTCGTTTAAACTCGTAGTCTTTAATAACCACATTCGTAAAGTTATCTTCCAGCACCGCGTATTCATTATGATTGAATGTATCGGCAATAAGCAGATCGTCATCATCGGACTGGATGATTAAACATTCATTGTCATAAATTAACTTGGTAACGACCGTATGCCAAAAGGTGCTGGATGTCATATTCTTGTTTGGCCGCACATTCAACCGGTAGTATAGCTCATCTTTTTCATAAGACTTCCCGTTTTTCACACGGAACTCCGACTGACTGATGGTCCTGCCAAGGAAAGAAGCGCAGATTTCAATGGCCAGCCGCTTCATATGAATTCGTTTAGACATGTCTGGCAGCAGATCCGCATCGAAGATATATTCTAGTTCTTTATTCCGCCGAAAGACGGCATCCAGAAAGCCCAATCATTCTCACCCCCTTTAGAAGTCAATATCAGCAAGCATGAAGTCTATTTCATCAATCAAAATATTATCAGCTTGCCACAAAGCATGAATAAACGCCTGGAATCCATCCGTCTTCCTGCGGACCTCATCCTTTTTCAAATATTCCTTATTTCCATCTTTCTTGATGTGTACATATACATTGTTTGTATACCAGCGCATCAATGGGTTGTCTTCAAAGATAATCTGGTGGTTTGCAAACATTGTTTCTACACGAGGAGCCAGTAAAGCATGGATTGCTTTTGGATTACGGATATATAGCAAAGTGAATCCTTGAGCTTCCAACGCTGATTTAACAAGATCTAAACGAAAGGTATCAGCTACGATTGTATTCACTCCGTATTGCTCCCTCATCTCAACAAACCAATCTACAATATGACAAATATTGATTACCGGTTCATCTAAGATGGTTAACAGTCCCTGCTGCTCCCATTCTTTGATAGGGACCTTCAACTTTACATTGTCCAAGAATCCTTGACGGACAAACGAATGAGTTTTCCATATATAATCCTCACCAACTTTAAACAGCAGGCCAACCGCAGCAAAGTCCTTGATGCTCGCAAAGTCCAAACCGCCGACCGCCGTACGATGCTGCAAATCCGGCATGGGTCTATTTGTTGCCATGATATCTTCCCAAGAGGCAATTGTTTTATTTAAATCGGTTTCTGGATAGTTCATTCGCTTGGTCATGAATGCTGTCCTTCCACCGGGATTGTTTTCTAATGCAAGATATTGCTTTCTAACTTTATTCATAAGTCGTTTTGCTCTGAGACTCATTGTTTTTTCAAATGCTGGATTCGCTTTCTCCCACAATTCCTCATTTTCTACTTCTTTCGGATCATCAAGTTTACAAATGAAAGGGAATATCCGATCTGCTTCGCTCTGTCCTTTTAAAACCGCCAAGCTTCGTTCCATTAACTTGTCATAAAAACCTTCGCGGACAAAGCCATTTGTTCCAATAAAAAATTCCCTAGGGTGTGCGACCTTTCCGAGTCCCCCAGAGAATACATCTACAATTTCTCTATCTTCCATTTCGTGAATTTCGTCATAAATCACACAACCTTCGCGGCCGCCATCTTTTGTTCCTGCATTAGATGTTCTGAACCGGAATACACTTTTTGTTACCTTATTGGTGATTTTAATTTTAGTCAAAATGGAATATTTTCTTAACTGCGCATGTTTTTCTTTGGCATTGTATACCTCATTGAAGCTCATTTGAGCTTGGTCTTCTGAATTGGCAACTACTGAAACATCATAATTGTCAATTCCATGTAATGGGCTTGTGAAGTAATCAGACAATGTACTGATGAAACCATTTTTCCCGCCGCCGCGGCCCATCGTTATGAAAAACTCTTCAAAGAATAATTCATCATCATTAATTTGCTTTAGAAAGATAAATGGACAAATGAATTTTTCCCAATCGTCCAATGGAAAATAGTACTTTTCACTGTATGCAATATAGTTTTCAATTTGCTCCTCGTCAAAGTAAAGGTCATCTCTAACAAGAACATCTTTTTCTAACCATTCAATGAGCATGATCCGCTCTTTATTCAACAGTATCTTTCCGTCTCTCCACCGCTGTATATATTTTTCAACATGTTTGTTTCTGATCACAATAAATCACTACCGTCCAACATGTCATCTGGATTGACGAATATAAACGACCGTTCAATTGAAAGTAACTGGGCATTTATTCGATTCTTCTCTTGAATGGCGGGGTTAGGTTTCAAAAATCTTTGCGACCCGTTTTCCGTCATCACCATTGCCCCATTTACTTTGATACTTTCATCTAGGTCATAGAAAATTTTTATAAGATTGATATAGCGATTTACCTTTTCTAATTCCTTTTGGCTGTCGGTATCAACCTTCGACAGCAGTTCCTTTTCTAATTTTTTTACTGTATATTTCATTTTTCCTAACCCCCCTTCATGAGATTTGTCTTTAAATCTAGGAAATAGACCCCTCTCCCCGGTGTCCCAAGACGAAAAAAAACCCAAAGTTTTTGGGTGGGGGGGATTACTTATCGATTGCTTTTCCGTAATTAGAATCCATTGGCAAACCGCATTCTTTACATTTTCTTGAGTCAGGACACTTGTGATCTGTCTCAGTATAACCGCAGTTTTTATCAATGCATGTATGTGTAGTTCGTTTCCACTTCATGCCGTCACCATCTTTCATCTTCTTCCCACTTGTTCGGCATCTTTCCGAATAACCGTCCATGCTCTTTGTTATGGCATTCCACACAGACTGTCTCCAGGTTATCTTCATCAAGTGCCAGCTCTGGATGATGTTCAAGCTCCTTGATATGATGGACTACTAACTCAATCTTCTTTCGCTTGGCCTTCTCGCTGTATGCATTCGTATCTATTCGCACCAATCCGTTGCGCTTACACTCTTGGCATTCATAGTTGTCACGCTGTTTAATACGCTTCCGTAATGTCTTCCACTCTGGACTGTTATAGAAGCTGCTCTTCTGTTCTTTTGATTTGTACTCAGGCACAGCAGCTATTGCTCCGTTGGTATAGCTTCACGATAATCACATACTGTACATTCATTAGATGAATGGTATACTTTATTCTCTACATAAAAGGTCTGTGTTTCCATAGCTACACCGCACTCCGGACACACAGACTTATCAATCTGATCCAGCTCATCAGCTAAAGCTTTAGTATGCTTTGATATAGCATTTAGTTTCTTAACCATCACTTTGTTATTAATATCTAAATCAATTGTGATGCCCCGGATGTTCTTTTCATTCATTGGTTTCACCTCTAATCCTTTCGATTAGGTGATTCACATCTTCTCTCATTGAAGGCAAAGATTCACCTGCTGCTAGCAATCGTACTTCTAGCTCCTGAATGTAATCCGCTAATGTATAAATACCTTTCATCTTTGCCTTATCGCTCCCTTCACACGCTTAAATGTATCGATATGATAACCCATCATCTCTTCCCATTCTGCTTGGCTGTACTGCTCACGCCTTGAATGATTGGGCTTGTTCTGCTTCTTAATGGATTCCAACTTATACCGTTGGTCAGCGTTTAAACAATCCATGACTTTCATGTATGTCACCACCTTTCTGAAGGCAAAAGAAAAAGCATCCTAATGGATGCTAATCAGATTACCAAAAACACCAGTTTCTTCGGCGGCAGCCACAACCTCTGTTGTTATTACCGCAGCCACTTTCGTCACCTTCCACAACTGTCTCATATACATCTCGTTCATGTACCGGATAACAATGCTCATGTCTAACCACTGTACGGTGAACATTAATTATTTCTTTAGGATGGATGTGTTTAATTACTTTTTCCCTTGTATGCGTGTTAACAATTGTTTCTGTAGGACAAGTAACCACTTCTTCTTCTCTTTTACAATTCCCTCTACATCTTCGACAGTTACATCCCATACATTAAACCACCTTTCGTTAAGATAGTTTATTGTATGTAGGAAAGGATAAGTTGTCCTAGATATAATGCCTATTTTAAAATAGCCAATTAAAAAGCACCCAATGAATGGATGCTTTAATTATCTTAACCTAGTCCGCCTGGGTCTGAAATTGGTTTTCCTGCTCCACCTGGATCTAACATGTACATTCCTCCTTAATATTATTTTATAAACAATAGTCAAATAGTCACTACATACGCCCTATCTAAACCATTCGACAAATTAAGCATAATACCTTCTAATCACCCCATTATGCTAATTGCTTATCTCAATTTTTTAGCTTTATTTATCCAAACTCTTTCATATTTGTCGATATTTCTTTTCATAATTTCATGTTCCAGATATTTAAAGGATTTTCCTCCAAAAACATCTAAGTCCTCAAAATTCCCATCTACCTTCATAACAATATATTTTCTATGTGTTTTCCCACTTTTATAATGAGCTCTATACTCCACTTCAATACGCATAAAATACTCCTTTTTACCTATATAATCGGATTTAGAAGGATTTTATTAATTCTTTTACCTGAACAAACATAGGATTGAAAATAAAAATCCTCTTTTGATAGCTATTAACAACCATAAGAGGATTTTGTAGTTATAATGGATAATAAAACAATAAACTATTTGATAAATAGGTGATCTATATGAAAAATACTTTAAGTAAACCTTACATTTTTCCGATAATCATGGTCATTGGAAGTTTACTTTATTCAATTACTCAAAGTGTTTGGGCAATAGTTATATCATCAGCAGTTTTAATAATTGTCGGGGTAATAAATGATAAAGTGAATACTAAAAATATTATCTTAGGTATTCTTGGTTATATTTTAATTCTGTTAGTCATTTTTTTAATTTGATAATGAAGTGCTTAAAATGTTCTATTATATTCAAATCAATTAGAATCAATTTTTTTATAAATTCTTTTATCTATATTTTGGTTATAATAATCAATAAAGCTTTTTCTATATGATCTTAATTCGATTAACAAACTATTGATTAACTCTTCTAATTCCGCTAAGTGCTCCAATATTTCAGCTCTTTTCCCCTCTACTTCATGCCATACTCCCCATGCATCACGTTCTATTAATTTAACTTCAGGATTATCATACAATAAGTAAAATATTTCTTTATAACGGATATTAGTCATTCTAACTTTAAAATAAATGTAACCATCAATATTGATAGTGGTATCCAATAAGGACTCTAGCTTGTTAGATTCTAATTGTAAGCTAACTATTCTGTCAGGTTTAATCACTGAACTTAAAGTATTTAAATTACTAATTAAATGGTCTAATTGCATTATTTTAAACGGAAACTCTTTAATAAAATTCGTTATATTTTGCTTATCGGCAGACTTTTCAACACTTATTAAAGCAAATATTCCTCCTAGTAGAGCAGTTAATAAAGCGATTAGAACATTGATTGGAATATCAGCTAAATCTTCTTTACCTGGAAATAACTTATTAGCATTTAAATTAATTCCAACTAATATAACGATAAAAAGAACGACTACTGCACTTATAATCAAGTAATTCCAAAACTCTTTTAATACTCTTGTAATTGATTTCAAAAAAATTCACCTCTTTATGAAATAATAGATCTCTTCCTTATTATCTATTTAATCGGAATTACAAGAAGAAATTTGATTTTATTAACCTCAAATTCAAGAAAACATTTGTGTTTTATTAATAATTTGTGCGGTCAAATTACCCATATCTATTATTCTGTGTAATTTACCCAAAGGCTGAAAGCCTTGATATATCGCATTAAATTAATAGTTCCCCTTTCAGTTCGACACTGAAAATTTTATGTGTAATTAAAGAGAAAAAATAATTTAAATTTTGAAATTAGCCATTGCTTTGTCCATAATGTCTTGGTTAACTCCTATATAACGACGAGTGATATTAGGTGAGGAGTGATTAAATATTTCCTGTAGCATCGCCACATCTTTTCCTTGTTGATAATAAAAGTGGTATCCAAATGTCTTTCTTAATGTATGAGTCCCTATATTTTGAAGGTTAAATTCATCAGCTACTTCTCGTAATATTTTATATGCCATTGAACGTCCAATGGGTTTATTTACGCCTTCTCTACTTTTAAATATAAAGTGATCATCACTCATACCTTGGATAAAATGCTTTAATTCTCTTTTTAAAGAAGGTGTTATCCTAATCCACTTTTGCTTATCTGTTTTTTGCTCCCTGATAGCAATATGCATACCTTTTACATCTTTGACTTTTAGTTTCAAAATATCTGAAATTCTTAACCCTGTATTTATTCCTGTCACAAAAAGGATATAGTCTCTTTCATTTTTGTTTTTGAGATAGGCCTTGATTGCTTCGACCTTTTCCATATCTCTTATAGGCTGGACAAAGTTCACAAGCTTGTCTCCTTTCAAAAAGAAAAGACGCTGCATTTTAGCAACGTCTTAATATTCAAATGGCTACCAACCAATTCAATTCCCATAACCATTATAACGAATTCAGAATAAGGAACACAAACATTGTAATAATTGTTTAAAGTGTAAAATGTGTAAACCTAAACAGACAATTCTTCTTTATATATTAACCATGCCAGCTGTTTAACAATGCTCTTTTTTATTTCATTTAACCGGACCCTTGATAGACTCATATGAATGGCAATTGCCGTCATTGTTTCTCCATCCATAATGCATTCTAATACAGTACGTTCTTTCTCATTCCCCAAAGAAATAACAGCAGCGTCCATTTTCTCAATCTTCCTGTTTAACTCAATGTACCTCTTATACATCCTTTGCTCTCGATCATCTAAGTTCTTTAGCTCTGCCTGGCTTAATCCAGAAGATCCTTTCGGTAAACCAGCTTCATCTCCATATTGTGCCACGCCTGAACTAATTGACAGAGAAGGATCCTTGAATAACTCATTTGCTAACCTTACTCTTTCATTTCTCATCCACTTATAATTTTTCAGGTCCTCTTCAGTTTTTTGAACAATATCTAAGGCTGGTTCAATATCCAAGAAGGAAATCTGATCTTCATCTATTTTTAAAACCGGCAATTCTTCTTTGTGCCATTCTTTACAATCCTCAATTTCTCCAATACTTTTCTGATGTACTCTGCAGATGCTTTTTTCTCCCCATAGGCTTCCAGGGCAGTTTATACAAATGGTTTCACAGAATTGGCGTTTAGGAATGGTTGTTTTCATTTAATCTCTCCTTGTCTTCCCTTGTTTCAATCATGTTCTTTACCTTTTCATAACAACCCATTAAGGTACTGGAGCATTCATGATAGTCACTATTCCAAAGTTCATATAATCCAAACTGATTTTTTTGAACATACAAGCCAGCTATTGTTAACCGGCTTGTATTATCTAAAATAGAAAGT